>CAZPIR010000541.1:0-2936 GCA_964586085.1 uncultured Anaerolineaceae bacterium
CGGCGCGGCATGTTCGCGCGCGCTCGCCGATGCCGGGTTTAACATTTTCGGCGCACACTTTGATCTCAAGAACACTCTACCGCGCGCGCTCCAGGTCAAAGCGGACATTGAAGCAAAAGGGCGCAAGGCATTGTTCTTTAACAAGAATGTCGCCGACGACCGCAATCGCACAGAAATTATCGGCAAGATTCAGGAATACTTTACCGCAAACGGCGGCGGCTCGATTGAATGCGTTTTGCACTCGGTCGCATTCGGCAACCTCAAGCCATACATCGCCGACAATGTGAATGATGCGGTGGATCGCCGCGCGATGGAAATGACGATGGACGTGATGGCAAACTCGCTCGTCTACTGGACGCAAGACCTGGTTCGCGCCGGCTTGCTTGTGCAAGGCGCCAAAGTTTTTTCGATGACGAGTTCAGGTTCGCATCGAGTGATTTCCGGGTACGGTCCGGTCTCGGCCGCCAAAGCCGCCCTCGAATCGCACACGCGCCAGCTCGCGCTCGAACTGGCGCCGAAAGGTATCAGCGTTAACACGTTCCAAGCTGGTGTCACCGACACACCCGCCTTTCGCATGATTCCCGGCAACGAAAAAATCAAAGCACACATTCAAAGCTTGCATCCCGAAGGCAAGATGACGACGCCGGAAGATGTGGCAAACACCTTGGTCGCGTTGATGGATCCGCGCGTGCAATGGATGAGCGGCACAGTCATCCGCGTGGATGGCGGCGAAGACAACATTTGAGCATAACTCAAAATCGCCCGGTCATGATGACCGGGCGATTTTTTTATTTCTACTTGACTCGCCTGTGCAACGGTGCTATAAGATTCGAGTACGCTCCGCGTAAATAATTTTGCGCGCCATTTTTGTTCCACCAGGTGAATGCGATGGCATACCTCAGCGAACTCATCGGTCGCATTGTGCGCGACACCAAAGGCACTCCCATCGGCGTGCTGAATGATTTGTTGATCGAACCCGACATCGAGAACGAACCCTATCCGCGCGTCGTCGCGCTCGCCGTCAAACGCAATGCCGGCGAACCGACCTTGCTCCCTTGGGCGGGCGCCGAAGACCTCGCCGGCAACAAGATTATTTTGCAACG
Organism: uncultured Anaerolineaceae bacterium; assembly: GCA_964586085.1. GTDB lineage: Bacteria > Chloroflexota > Anaerolineae > UBA4142 > UBA4142 > JACRBM01. The sequence goes on from CAZPIR010000541.1 coordinate 1,104, forward strand.
CCCACCCACCGCCGCGTACACCCTCAAAGGCAACGAAGTCTACCTCAACCGCGACGTGCTCGACAAGCAAGTGATTGACACGCACGGCTTTCGCGTCGTGCGCGTCAACGACCTGGAACTCGCGCGCATCGGCAACGACTATCGCCTCGTGAACGTGGACGTGGGTGGACGCGGCTTACTGCGTCGCCTCGGCTGGGAAGATATTTCCGAGCGACTCGTCGGTTTGCTTCATCGCAATTTGCCGGCGCGTTCGATTGCGTGGACCGACCTGGGATTCATTCCGCGCGGCGATCTCCAGGTGCGTGTGGCGCGCACCAAGCTCAAAGAATTGCACTCGGCAGACATTGCCGAAATTCTCGAAGACATGCGTCCACGCGAAGCCGGCGCCTTGATTCGCGATCTCTCCGACGAAAAAGTTGCCGATGTCATGGAAGAGCTCGAACCCGAATTTCAAGCCGAAGTGCTCGAAACTTTTTCCGATGAACGCGCGGCAGACATTGTCGAAGAGATGGAGCCGGATGCGGCGGCGGATGTTTTGCAAGAGATGGAAGAAGATCGCCGCGAACAAGTGTTGAACTTGATGGAGCCGGAGGAAAAGGAAGAAGTCAAGGAACTGCTCGCGCATCCCGAAGACACCGCGGGCGGTTTGATGACAACCAAGTACGTCACCGTCCCACCCAGTATCACGGTCGCCGAAGCGCTCAAACATTTACGCGAGACGGCCGTCGCGCGCGAAGCCGAAACAATTTACTATGTTTACGTCGTGGACGCCGAAGAGCATTTGCTCGGCGTGTTCTCGCTTTCCGATTTGGTGCTCGCGCAACCCGACATTCATGTGGACGATATTATGCATCGTCGTCCCATTCGGATGCAACTCGATACAACCCCCAGCGATGTGCTCGAAGCGATGACGCGCTATAATTTACTGGCATTGCCGGTCGTAGACAATGATAATCGTTTGCAAGGCATCGTCACCGCCGAAGACGCGCTCGACCTGATTCTGCCCGGCGAGTGGAAAATCAAAATGCCCAGGTTATTCAAATGAAATTCTGGAAACGCATCCCCTACAAAAAAGCCCTGGCATTCCTCGCCATCATGGGACCCGGTCTTGTAACCTCAACCGCCGACAATGATGCCGGCGGCATCGCCACGTATGCCACGGTCGGCGCGGCGTACGGTTATCAGATGTTGTGGATTCTTGTGCTCATCACGATCTCACTCGGCGTGGTACAAGAGATGATTGCGCGCATGGGGGTTGTCACCGGCAAAGGGTTGAGCGATTTGATTCGCGAAGAGTTTGGCGTCAAGACCACCGCGTTCGCCATGTTCACGTTGCTCATCGCCAATGTCGCCACGACGATTGCCGAATTTGCCGGGATTGCCGCGGCAAGCGAATTGCTGGGCATTCCCAAATGGCTCGCCGTGTTGTTGGCAAGTTTGTTCGTGTGGTTTATCGTCGTGCGCGGCAGTTACAAACGCGCGGAAAAAATTTTTCTCGCGCTCTCGCTCGTGTTCGTCGCGTACGTCTTTGCCGGCTTTCTCGCCGAACCCAACTGGGGCGATGTCGGTCGCGGTTTGATTACCCCGGTCATCGTGCCCGAAACGAAATTCGTTTTGCTGTTCATCGCAACCGTCGGCACGACAATTACACCCTGGATGCAATTTTATTTGCAAGGTTCGATTGTGGACAAGGGACTCAAGATCGAAGAGTACGGCTACGCGCGCGCGGATGTGTTGTTTGGCGCTTTCGTCACCGATTTCTTTTCGTTCTTTATGATCGTCGCCACCGGCGCGACCTTGTATGTCAGCGGCAATCGCGTGATTGATTCCGCC
>CAZPIR010000542.1:0-2929 GCA_964586085.1 uncultured Anaerolineaceae bacterium
CTTTGCCAATAATTTCTTCGGGTGCGTACCCAAAAATTTCTTGTGCCGCGCGATTAAATTCGATGATGCGCCGGTGTTGGTCCACCGCGATAATCATGTCGAGTGAGCTGTCAATCAAACTCCGGTTGTACTCTTGCGATTCTTTCAACGCTTCTTCGGCGTGACGCAAACGCGTAATGTCGCGAAACACGAGCACCGCGCCGGTAATTTTGCCGGCGCGATTACGAATTGGCGCGACGCTACTCGAAATCAAACGCTCGGTGCCATCATGCGCGACGAGTGCCGTGTCTGCGTTCAAGCCGGTCGTTGTGCCGGTGACGAGCACGTTCGCCGCCAGGTCGGTGGCTTGCTCGCGCGTTTTGCTGTTGATGATGCGGAAAACGTCGAGCAGGTGCGTGCCGAGCGCGTCGCTGGCATGCCAGCCGGTCAATTGCTCGGCGGTTGCGTTGATGAAAGCGATCCGCTCGTCGGTGTCGGTGGTGATGACGCCGTCGCCGATGCTTTGCAGGGTGAGCGCGAGATGGCTGGCGGGTTTGCGCGGACGCGCGCGGGTGACATGTTGTTTCATGGTGACTGCATTATATCCATTTTTTGCTCTTGCCAAAAGTATACCGTCTGGCTATAATGCCCGAATAATTTTTTTGGGGGAGCTAGAGTCATCGTGTCGTCGAGTTTGCTCGTGTTGATTTCGCTTGCGCTCATTTTCAATTTCCTCAACGGCTTTCACGATTCGAGTAACATTGTCGCGACGGTGATTTCATCGCGAGCCATGTCGCCGAACAGAATCTTGTGGGTCACGGCAATTGCCGAGTTTATGGGACCATTCTTGTTTGGCGTTGCGGTTGCGCAAACAATTGGCACGGATGTGGTGCAAGCCGAAACGGTGACGCCGCTCGTGATCGCCGCCGCGCTAATTTCAGCGATCATCTGGAATGTGGTGACCTGGTTTCTCGGTATTCCGTCTAGTTCGTCGCACGCGTTGATTGGCGGCATCATCGGCGCGGCGACCATGTTTGCCGGACCTGGCGTCGTCAAGTTTGCCGGGCTGACGAAAATTTTGATTGTGTTGTTTACCTCACCGATTATCGGATTGTTTGTCGGATTTTTTCTGTCTAAACTTGTGTTCATTCTCTCGCAAAATGCCACGCCTTCGATCAATTGGTTTTTCAAACGCGCGCAATTGATTACCGCGCTCGCGCTTGCGCTCAGTCACGGCGCGAACGACGCGCAAAAAACCATGGGGATCATCACGCTCGCGTTGTTGACGAGCGGACAAATTTCCGAGTTCCAGGTTCCGTTGTGGGTGATTGTGATTTGCGGCGCGGTGATGGCACTCGGCACCGTGTCGGGCGGTTGGCGTTTGATTCGCACGCTTGGCGGCAAGTTTTACAAAATTCGTCCGGTGCATGGCTTTACGAGTCAATTTGCTTCGGCGGCTGTGATTCTGGGCGCGGCAGTGATGGGCGGACCAGTGAGTACGACCCAGGTTGTCAGTTCGGTGATTATGGGCGTCGGGTCTGCCGAGCGGGTGAGCAAGGTGCGTTGGAATGTTGCCGGCGAAATTGTGACGGCGTGGGTGTTGACGATTCCGGCGACGGCATTGTTGGCGATGCTCGTGGGTGTTGGGTTGGCGCGTTTGTTTCCGGGCGGTTGACGCTCATACCTGAATATGCTAGAATCCTGACCCAATCGAACCTGGCTTGATAAACTCTGATGAAGGAGTGTTGTGATGGAGCAAATGCGTAAAGCCATTTCGCGCGCGGCTGTTCCGGCGACCATCGTCGGAACGGTGTTCGGTTTCGTCGGCGATGTGTTGCAACCCTTGCTTGACCTTGCGCCCGTCGTCGCGGTAATTTCGTTCATCGGTGCGCTGTTTGCATTTGGTTGGTTCGTCTATCTTCGTCGGCAAAAAGGCAATGATGCCTGGGATTCGCTTGCCGGCGGTTTGTTTATCTTTTTCATTGCCGGCACGATTATCTTTACCGTGCTGGCAATCTTTTTTGCGGCGGGACCTGAACGCGGCTATCTGGCGAGCAATGTGGACGCGATTGCGAAATTGCAAGAGGATGTGCTCGGCATCCAACGCGATGTGTCCGCAATCAAGACGACGACGCAATCTACACAACAACAGGTCGTCGCCGTGGCGACCGCGCAAGCACAAGGATTCGCCGAGATGCAACGTTCGTTCGCCGCTCTGCAATCAGGGCAAGGCAACCTGGTTGCGAATCCGCAAACGCCGCAAGAGTGGTACAGCAACGCGCGTTTGTATCAACTGCGTGGCGACACGACGAACGCGCTCAAAGCGTACGAGGGTTATTTTAAATTTGCGCTCGAGTACGTTGACCCGTACGCCGAGTATGTTGCGATGCTCAAGGCAACCGAGGGCATTGCGCGTGCGCGGCAAACGACGGCGACGATGGCGAGCGCGCGCCGCGATAGCGCCACACTCGACCTGGTTTCGGCGCGTCTGCTCGACGATCCACAAGAACGCCTTGCGCGTTGGCTGGCGTTGACGAATCGTGCGCCGCAATTTGCGCCCGGGTGGTATGAACTGGGGCAAGAGTACACGCGCGCAATTGGTCAGCTCCGCACCAAAGATTTGACCGACAAACAAATCGCCGCGTTCAAAACCTTGTTCACCCTGCAAGACCGTGAGCAAGGATTCACGCGCTTTTACATTGACAAGTCGGCGGCGGACAAGGAACTCGCCGAGGCGCGCCAGGTTTTACAGGTCGCCGAGAATTGGTCGCGGAACATTGCCGCGGTAGACGTGCGCCTCACGTTTTTGCGCGACCAGATGATTATTACGTTCGACATTGCCGACCCCGGTTTGAAAAAAATAATTTTCAGCATTGACGATCCGCAACCGAAAACGGAAACAGGGCTAGTGACCGGCACGACCTTTGCCAATCGTTCCATCACGGGCTTG
>CAZPIR010000543.1:0-2928 GCA_964586085.1 uncultured Anaerolineaceae bacterium
TTCAAGTACGCGAACAAACGGCATTGGTCAAGTGTATCTTGCCTGTGTCGCAGGATGTTTTTCAATCTATCTATCAGAACACCGGCGATTGTACTCTTGCAATTTTGAAATTCTGGTGTATAATGGCGCACGTTGCCGAAGGCAAGGGTTAAACATGCGCGATACGTACCGTGCGCTGGATTTATTGTTTCGTCTCAGTGCGATGTTTTTTGTTTCGACGTTCGGCGCGTTATTGCTCGGCATCTGGGTTGATCGAACAATGGGTACGGCACCTCTAGCGACTTTGACGCTGATGGTCTCTGGCATTATTGTGGGAACGGTTGCGACCTATCGCGTGGTCAGAGAGGCGAACGAACGGCTTGCCCCGCCGCCACCCAAGTCTAAAACCGACACCCAATCCCGTGACGAAATGCGAGGAGGACAGTAGTGAATCGAACCACGCTCATTATTATTCTTGTTCTTCTGATTTTGCCCAGCGTCCTCGTTTACGCTGGCGTGTTCCCAAATTTTGACAGCAAGTCGGTTACTGCCTCGGTTGCTGTCAAGCCCGAAGTCCTCTTTAGTGTACCCGGTCTCGAAATTTCCAACACATTGCTCACCACCTGGATCGTCATTCTCTTGATTGTTGCGTTCGTGTATTTTGCGACGCGTCAAATGGCGTTGATTCCGAGTGGCGCGCAAAACTTGTTGGAGTTGATTATTGAATCGCTCGATGGGCTCACGACGAGTGTCGCTGGCGAACGCGGTAAAATGTTCTTTCCCTGGATCGCGACCATCTTTTTGTTCGTGCTCGTTTCAAACTGGCTCGGCTTGATCCCCGGTTTTGGCCCCATCGGTTACATCCCGGTGGATGAAAAACATCCGGCGCCATCCGGCATTTCGACATTCGATCTCGGCAAGGGCTTTTCCGATTTCATCGGACCCACGCATCACGCCAGCGCGGCTGACGATCACGGTGCCCCGGCAAAAGAAGGCGAGCATAAAGAAGCCGCGCCTGCCGTTGAAGAAGAACAACTACTCGCGCCATTCGTGCGTTCACCTTCGACGGACATGAATACGACGCTTGCGCTCGCGCTCATCTCTGTCATCGTCACACAAATTTACGGTATGAAAGTGGTTGGTCCACTTAAATACTGGACGAAATTTTTCGCTTTCGGCAAACTCGGTGGCTTTTTTGGCGGACTGTTCAAATGCAAGTTCAATGCGGGCTTGCTCGGATTCGGCATTCTCGATTTGTTCGTCGGTCTGCTCGAATTCATTAGCGAGATGGTGAAAATCCTCTCGTTCACCTTCCGTCTTTTTGGCAACATCTTTGCGGGTGAAGTTGTTTTGCTCATCATGGCATTCCTCTTTTCCGCGTTGCCGTTACCGTTCTACGGTCTCGAATTGTTCGTCGGGTTTATGCAGGCGTTCGTGTTCTTTATCTTGACGCTTGTGTTCATGACGATTGCAACGACCGCGCATCATCCCGAAGAAGCGCATCACTAGTCTTTTCGAAATCACCAAAATAAAAATCTCTCACACCATTTAGGAGGAATCATGTCAGACGCAGGACTACGCCTTATCGCCGCCGCACTCGCGATCGGTTTGGGCACGATTGGACCAGGCATCGGTTTGGGTTTGCTGGTTAATTCCGCTTTGGGTGCGATTGGTCGCAATCCCGAAGCCGCCGGCACGGTTCAGATCAACATGTTCATCGGCATTGCCGTGACCGAAGCGCTCGGTATCTTTGCGTTGGTGGTCTCGTTGTTGATCGGGTTCAAGATTTTCTAAGCCACAGCCCTGCAAAGGTGTTGCACCATTGCACGGAAAAGACGGAGGACCGCCTTGGACAAATTAGGCATCAATATCGCATGGCTCGCCGCTCAGATCGTCAACTTTTTCATCCTGTTCTTTCTCTTGAAAGCGTTCGCGTACAAGCCCATCCTCAAGATGTTGGAATCGCGCCGCCAAAAAATTCAAGAGAGTCTCGAGTACGCCGAGAAAGTGAAAAAGGACGCGGCGGAACAGCAAAAAGAATTTGACCGCAAGTTGGAAGAGACGCGCCGCGAGACCCAAGCCGCTTCTGCCGCCGCCGCTCAGGTTGGCGAAAAAGAACGCGAAGCGATTTTGGCACAGGCGCGCGAAGACGCCCGCAAATTGATCGAGCAGGCAAAAGGTCAAATCGAGTACGAGCGCAAACAAATGCTTTCCGAGTTGCGCGAAGAAGTGGTGCGCCTCTCGCTCGCCGCGGCGCAAAAAGTGATCAATCAGTCGCTTGACGAAAAGGCACACCGCCAATTGATTGGCGATTTCCTCGCGCAGGCCGACAATCTTGGCAAGAACTAGGGAGGCGGCGTGGCAGACGAACGACTAGCCCAAACGTACGCTCAAGCCCTGTTCGAGCAAGCCGTGAGCAATTGGCTCGCACCACTCAAACAGGTCTCTGCTTCGTTGACCCAATCCGGCTTGACCGGCAAATTGGACGACGCGGCAGTTGCATTCTCGCAAAAACAAAAATTGCTCAAATCGGTGGTACCGGCGAATACTGCACCGCAGGTGCAAAACCTGGTTTCGCTTCTCGTAAGTAAGAATCAGGCGCATTTGCTTCCGCAGGTCGTCGCCGAATTCGAACGATTCGCGCAACGCTCGCCTGCGAGCGCGATTGCGCACGTGACGAGCGCGGTCGCACTCACCGAGGCGGAAAAGCAAACGCTCGAAACAAAACTGCGCGTGCAATTCGGCAAAGAAACCGTGTTCGAGTACAGCTTGGACGCGAGTTTGCTTGGCGGCATGATTGTGCGCGTGGGCGACAAGGTGATTGACGCGAGCGTTGCCGGCAAGCTGGCGGCGCTGAAAGAGAAACTCAAGTAAAAAGCTAAAAGTGAAAAGCTAAAAGTCGAAAAGATTTTTGCTCCCCCGCTTTTTCAGGACAAACTTTTTACTTTT
>CAZPIR010000544.1:0-2922 GCA_964586085.1 uncultured Anaerolineaceae bacterium
GATCCATTGCGGTGCACTGCCCATGATGCCAACGTGCCAACCATTCGACAGGTCGCCGTTCTCAAAGCCGCGATTGACGCCGATGATTTCGCCCTGTCCGCCCAGATTCGCGACCGAAAAACTATTCTGCACAAACTCACGGAACAAGGTCGCACCATCCTGGGATGGCACCGTGTTCGAGTAGACGCGATATTTCTCCGCGCCGGCAACCACCGTCCACAACCCTTCCAGCGTCATGGACCCAACGACCCGCGGATAGGGTGGCACCCATTCCGGCGCATCAATGGTTTGCGCCGCGTAGGGCAGAAAGACATTATTCAACGGCGATACGGCTTTGGCGAGAATATCGGTGATGAGATAGCGTTGGTTCACGCGCTCGACGCGCACCGTGTCGCCGACGTTGATACTGGGATTCGCTGGCGTGCCGGCATCCACGGAGCGTGAAATGTCCGCGGTGAACGTGCCGACATCCTTGGCGTTGACCATCGCCGAACGCGCATAGAGATTGAACGACACGATCACCGCTTCCCAACTGGTCGCGGTGTTGCGCACTGTCGCTTTTTGATTCTGTCTGGTTGTGGCCATCGTTCCTCTGATCGGTCCTGCGGCACCGACTGCGCCGGTGAGCAACAGCAGGCACAGCAAGGTGCGTTTGAAATTAGGCATTGGCTATCCTTGGGTGTATTCGCGCAACGTGAACGATTGTGTGAGTGAAACGTCACGCGCTTGCACAGCGAACGTGATGCTCCCGCCATCAATGATGTACTGTGAGCCATCGGGCAGATCAATCGCGTCTTCGACCTCACACGCGAGGATCGCGTCGCTTTCGAGTGTTGCGCCGCTCGCCTGTTCTTCCATGACGCGCATCGGAACGGCGGCATTCTCGTACGCTTGCTCTGCGGTCGCCGCATCGCCCATGTCTTCGATGCGAAAGCGTCTGCCCCATCTCTGCAAGAGTGTCGGCGAGAAGCGGTCGGCAAAGTTTTGTCCGCGTGGTCGTATGTGGCTGGCCGTGTCACGGTCTTCCTCACTCGTCGCGATCATTTTGTAGTCATCCGCGTAATGATCGCTGATTGTCCGATTCGAGAACGTGCTGGCGCGGAACGTGCCATCACCGCGAAAGAACCATTTGACGCGATCATCACCGTATAAACGCGTGAGCGCATCGCGCGCGCTTTCGCCGGACTCGATGATGAAATCATTGCGCACCGCATTCAGGTCTGGGATGAGCACTTCGTCGAACTCGGCGATGGGATTGCCCGTACCGTTGTTGCCTTTGACCATCAGTCCAAACGAACCGAGCGCGAGGGCGGGCGTGGCGGTGCCATTGGCAAACGACAAGAGCGCGGCGAGACAGTGGTTGATGAAGACGTGAAACACGCTGGCCGTCTGCACGACCTTGAGCGAGAACTCGAGTTGGGTGGGGATCGTAATCATCGTGGGCGCGCTGTGAATGAGTTGTGCTGACGCAACCGCAGCGTTCACGCACCGATAGAGATTGACGCGTTGCGTGCCACTCGTCGGGTCCAGCTCGATCACGTAGCCATACAGATTCGTTGGATCATCATTGACCAGGCGCAGCGCGATCCCGGCTTTCGCGGTCGTCGTGAGTAGATTGAGCCGGACGGCGTACACGCCATCACCCCAGGTGCCGCGGATGGCATTGGTCTTGAGGATGCTGTAACTCGTCGCGCCAAAATGATACCCGGTTATTTTCGTGCCGTTGGACGCCCACGTGCCGGCGGTCGGCGTTTTCCATTGGTGAGCGGTGCCGTCTTCGGTGTGGGTGTCCAATGTGTCGCACGCGTCGTAGAACTTGGTATCGAACGAGCATTGAAGCACGCCGGCTTTGGCGACAATCGCGCGCGTCACGTCTTCGAGCGAGCGTGGCAGATCGCCCGTTGCCAGATTCGCATCTGAAAAGATGACGCCTTTCGATTCAACATCGACCGAGATCGTGCCGGCCATGATCATCCCGGCGTTCTGCGCCCAGGTGTTCCAGGTCTTGCCGTGATCTTGCGAGATGCGCAACCCATACAAGTCAATGCGCGGGTCTTTGTAGCTGGCGTTCCAGACCAGACTGCTCCCGTACCCATCGTAATACTCGTTGGCGTTTACCTCGCTCGACAAGGCAGTTGTTGGCGCGAGCCACAACCAATAGACGCCCGGTGGTAATTGGTAAAGCGAGTCCACTTGAATCGTGTACGGGGACGACGCGCCCATCCGATTGACCAGGGATGGCAAGTCCCCCGCCGACACCTGCGTTTGAAAGATCACGTTGCCGGGAATCGTCGCGTCATCCGGCGCGACACCCGATGCATTTGACTTGACCAAACCGACGATCAATGCCGGTTCGGTTTGGGTCATCCGCCCGACGTAAATCGTGATCGAGCGCAGGTAGCACAGCTTGTCAACCTGAATGCGTCCGCACCAATCCAAACGCGGCTTGGTCCCATTGTAGCTGGAGGGATAGAGTTGCGTGAGGTCGAACGAATTACCGGTGCCCGTCCAACCGAGTGGGGTGCTTGGCGTGAGATTGCCGGTGCCGACGATGCCCCACTGCCCGCGTTGGGTTGGCATAGCGGTGTACGGATCAAGCGCGACCAGCCAGGTCTTACGATCGGTCGAGTAAAAGGCGCGCACGGTATTGTGCCATTGCTGGACAAGCAGGTAGTACGTTGTGTTCGTGTTCAGCGCGACCGTCTTGGTTGCCAGGGCGGTGCCGTACGTGACCACTTTGCCGAACTGCCCCGGACTGGCTTTGAAAAGAGCAAAGCCGCCCGTGCGTGCGACCAGCGCGTAATAGTCGGTGTTGGTCTGGAATTGCAGGACCACGCCCCCAGACTGACCGTTGAGCCAGGAGGTGTTTGTCGGCGCGACACACCGCAATTTGGTTTCGAGGATGCCGTCCCGCGATGGCGT
>CAZPIR010000545.1:0-2619 GCA_964586085.1 uncultured Anaerolineaceae bacterium
ACTGATTACTGCTTGGCTTGCAGTGCCTTGACCTCTTTGACTTTTGGAAAGAGATCGCGCACGGTACTTTCGACCACGCGATGCAACGTCCACGGCATCAGCGGGCATTCTTCACATGCGCCGCCGAGATGCACGATGACCGTCTCGCCATCGAACGACACAAGCTCCACTTTGCCGTTGTGATAAATCTCGGCATAGTGACTGATCGTCGCGATGGTTTCTTGCATGCGTTCCAATTCGGTTGGGGTTGCCATTCAATTTCCTTCACTAGCACGATCGCGCGCAAACAACATTGCCAGCGCGCCGGTCGTGAGCACAATCGCGGCATAAAACATTTTGATCGCAAGCGATTCCGATCCCAGGATGGGATCAATCGGATGCAAAATGTTCACCGCGCCGCGCAATAAAATCAATGCGATTGCCGCGTTGGCGATTGCCGCAATCGGCATCCATCGCGCATCGCCGACCCAGACTGCCACGCCATAAACGAGCACCGTGAACACGAGCACCCACAGTGCGCTGAGCACGCGCGGCTCGGTCCACGAAATGCCGCCCCACGCGAGCACTTGAGCGGGCAAACTGACGACAAACTGGATAAACCAAAACACGAGCGCGGCTTCCATCATCGCGCGCGACCAACGCAGAATCACATCGCGTCGCGTAACGAGCGCCGCAATGCCAAGTGCGCCGGCGATGAGGTACGCGTACATCGCCACACGTTGCGCCGCGCCATGCGCGTACACCCACTTGACCACATTGCCGAGCGTCGCTTCCGCCGGTGAAAGCCAGAGCAACACAAGCAGTAACGCGAGGAGTGCAACGTAGATGATCCAGTTTTGTCGTGCGCGGGTGAGCGTCATCATCAAAATTGTTACTTGCTCATTAATTTCGCAAGCATCGCCTTGACGCGCAAAAGCGCTTGGGGATGACGCATAACCAAAATGTTCGCGCCGGATTCAACGAGCGCAGACGCCGTGACAGTTTCCCATTGCACAGCGCGTTCTGCCCAGTCGCCCCACATCGCCGGCACATCCGTGCCGACCTTGGATTCTTTGACGCGCCATGCTTCTTCGCCGGGTGTGACAAGCATCGGCTGTTGCGTCATGCCATCGCCTTGCAACGCGGCGAGACGCAGACGCTCCATCACCGAGTAGCCGTACTCGATGCCGTAACCGAGCGCGCCGGTTGTCGGATCCATCAAGATACGTTCCATCGGCAAGCCCATGTCGTGAATGAGAATCACGAGTTGCTTGGAGAGGTTGACATCCATCGGTGTGCGCGAGTTGACGAGATGATCGTTCGCCATCGCCGCGGCGACGAGCGTGCGATAATTCTTGTCTTCGCAAATGCCGAGTACGAGTCGCTCGCCTTTGGCGGCTTCGGCGACGGGCACGAGCAATTCATTGTCCAGGTCGGCTTGACCAGGACCAAACACCATCAAGGGCAGACCGCTCGCGCCGAGCACGTCCTTGACCACCTTGACCGCGTTCGCGGGCGTGTTCTTGGAACCATCCGCCATCGTCGCGTTCAATTTGAGCAGAATCACATCCGCCCCGGCGGCTTCGGCGGCTTGCGCCCATTTCACCGGGTTGTCAATGACATCCTTCCACGCTTCGACCAAGACCGGCGACCAATCGCTCGGTTTGCGATCCTGGATTTCAATCGCGAGCGCGGGCATGTTCGGGAACGCGCCTTCAAAGTGCATGAAGGGCAATGCATTCTCGCCACCGACGGCGACGACCTTGCTTCGCGTGCCGCCCTGCTCTTGAGTCGCGCCCAGCACAATCTCACGAACTTTGCCGGTGTACTTGTCTTTTGGGATTTCAACGGTTACTGGCATTATGCCTCCATTTTCGATTTTGGATTTTCGATTTTGGATTTTGAAAATAAATCCTCAATCCAAAATCAAAAATCCAAAATTATTTGGGTTGATCGAATGCAACGAGCAAAAACAAAAACACGCCCACCGCCATCGCGGCAAGCACAGGTTCTTGCGGCACGGCGGTGAGATAACGCACCAACACTGTCGCGATCAGGATAATCACTGATAGCGCAAGTAAGATATTGGTGGTGCGCGGGCTGAATTTCTTTTCTTTCGAGTCAGTCATAATTTCGACAAGGGGACAAGGAAAACGGGAGGCAAGGAGGTGGCGCTTTTCATTCGCCGTGTCCTAGTCCCGTGTCTCGGTGTCATTTCATTTGCGTTTGATTGGCGGTTGCGGACGATCCGGTTCCAGCCCGGCCATCTCGCGCACGATGGCGCGCATAGTGACAACGGCGCTCGGTTTGCCGGCGCCGGGATGTTCGTGCAAAACGAAAACCTGATGAACATGTTCGTCCATCATCATGTGCGCGACAGCCGTTGCCGCCGCATCCGGCGGAACCGTGAGCACCTTGCTCGTCATCACATCTTTGGCGGTGAGCAAATCAAAGTTGCGCGGATACGCGCGCACCAAATCGCTTTGCGAAACGACGCCGCACGAGCCGACTTCATCCATCACCACAACCGCATCGGCATTTTCCTGCGCCATCAATTTTGCAATCTCAGGCAAGGGCGTTTCCATTTCACACACCGGCACGCCAATCCTCATAATATCGCGAACAAATTTTGCCATCGAA
>CAZPIR010000545.1:2629-2921 GCA_964586085.1 uncultured Anaerolineaceae bacterium
ATTGTCTCCTTAGTCTATATCAGGGGTTCCATGGTCAACGCCGGGTGGTTTTTCGATTCGAGATACGCAACGAGATCAGGCACTTCGGTGCACACTTTTTCGTCCGCGATCTTTTCGAGCAACTCGGCATCGCCGGCAAACTCGGCGGCTTTTTTGAATTCTTCCGCCATCGTTTGCTTGAGCACCGACGACATCCACACCACGCGTTTGAAACCGCCGTCCGCGCTCAGGAATTTTTTCGACGTGAGATAGTACTTGCCCACGCCCATCACGCCCGGCGTTTGCAAACCGC
>CAZPIR010000546.1:0-2917 GCA_964586085.1 uncultured Anaerolineaceae bacterium
ACGCTATCGAGCGATCATCGTGTCGTGGATGGCGCGCGCGCCGCACAATTCCTCGATGCGCTCACGAACTTGATTCAAGAACCTTGGGCATTGCTCGCATAACCGGCACGGCGAAAGAAGTAATTCTTTCGCCGTTTTTATTTTGGCAATGTTGTGATAATATCGTTTCAAAATCCGATTCACAGGTGAGTGAAAAATGAGACTCGTTACGTTTATGCAAAACGCTGAAACACATCTTGGTGCGCTTGTCGAAAATTTTGTGTTCGACCTGAATCGCGCCGAGCCAAGGTTGCCAACCGACATGCTCGCGTTTCTCAACGCAGGCGATGCGGCGATGAGTTTGGCGCGTCAAGCCATCGCGCGCGCCGACGCAAGATTTTGCACTCCGTTGGCGAACGTGCAACTGTGTGCCCCGATTCCGCGCCCCGGCAAAATTATTTGCATCGGTCACAATTATCACGGACATCTCGGTGACCGACCGCCGGACTATCCTGATGTGTTCGCCAAATTCAACAATGTGATTGTTGCGCCCAACCAGCCGATCATTTTGCCGCGCATTGCGAACCAAGTGGATTATGAGGGTGAGCTTGCCGTTGTGATTGGCGCGCGTACGCGCAATGTGTCCGAAGATCGCGCGCTCGATTTTGTCGCGGGGTACACCTTGTTCAACGATGTAAGCGCGCGCGATTTTCAAAAACGCCAATCGCAGTGGACAATGGGCAAAACGTTCGACACGTTCGGTCCGCTCGGTCCCGCGATTGTGACGCGCGATCAAGTGGGCAATGTTGGCGAACTCGAACTCACGCTTGAGGTGAATGGCGTCGTGCGTCAACGCGACAACACGCGCAATTTGATTTTCTCGATTCCGTTTCTCGTCGCGTATCTCAGCCAGGTAATGACGCTCGAACCGGGTGACATTATTTCGACCGGCACGCCGAGCGGGACGGGCGCATCGCACAAGCCGCCGGTGTTTTTGCGCGATGGTGATGTCGTGCGTGTGAGCGTCGAAAAAATCGGCGTGCTCGAAAATCCGGTGCGCGCGGGCGCATAGGACAAACGTAACGGCGCAAGCGTACTATTGTCCAGGTGAATCGCGCGGATTATAATTTGGGTAAATTAGAAAGAGGGTCAAGCTATGCCGCGTATCCTCGCAATTGATGACAGTCCGATCATCCACAAGATTATTACTTCGGCGTTGACGCCACTGGGCTATGAAGTGATTACTGCGCCCGATGGCGAACAAGGTCTCGCGCTTGTCCGGAGCGTGCACCCCGATTTGGTGATTACCGATGTTGTGATGCCGGGCATTGACGGGTACGAAGTCACGCGCCGCTTGCGCCGCGACCCGGCGTTTGCGTACCTGCCGATTCTCGTGCTGACGAGCCAATCGAGTCTCGACGAAAAAATTCGCGCGTTCGAAGCCGGCGCGGACGATCATGTGGTCAAGCCATTCGAGCCGGGCGAACTTGCCGCGCGTTTGGCGGGCTTGTTGCGGCGCGGCAAAATCGCGCAGAGCGCGCAATCGTTGGGTCTGCAAACGGACGAGCGCGCGCGTTTGATCGCCGTGCACAGTTTACGCGGCGGGGTGGGTTGTTCGAGTTTTGCGGTCAACACGGCGATTGCGTTTGCCGGGTTGTGGGATGGCAAAACGATTTTGCTCGATCTCGTCACGTCGAGCGGGCAGGACGCCTTGATGTTGGACGTGCCTTTGCGCCGAACCTGGGCAGACATTGTGGGCATTGCGCCGTCCGAATTGGATTGGACGGCGCTCGACACGATTGTGGGGCGACATGCGAGCGGCTTGCATTTGATCGCCGCGCCCACTTCGCCGACGGACAGTGAAAACATTACGAGCGAGCACATCGAAGCGATGTTCCAATTGCTCGAACCGCGTTTCGATTACATCGTTTGCGATTTGGGGCACGACTTTGGCGCTATCTCGCTTCGCGCGCTCGATGCCGCCGACATGATCTTGTTGATGCTCGCTCCCGACCTGGCTTCGATTCGTTCCGCGTCTGCCGCCGTCGAAACGTATCACAAGCTGGGTTATCCTCCCGAAAAAATTCACGTGGTACTCAACTGGACTTTTCAACGTCAGGGATTTGCGCGACAGGATATTGAGAACGCGTTGCGTTTGCCGATTCAACTGGTCCTCCCCTTTGCGCCCGATCATTTTGTCAGCTCGATCAATCGCGGGATGCCGCTCTTGCATCTGCATCCCGAAGACCCGGTCGCGGCATTGATCGAAGATCACGCTTATCGCATCAGCAAGGAACGGCATTTGACAATTCCGCCTGCCGCGCCAAAACCAGGATGGCAACGCGTTAAAAAACGTCTCGCCGCCGCGAGCGCACCGCATCGGTAAAGGTTTTCGCCGGAGAATTGTGTATGCGTCACAACGTTCATTCCCAAGCCGGACAATCGTACGTCGAAGTAGGTTTACTGCTCGTGATGATTGCGCTGGTCCTCATCCTGGTGTTGCCCTTGGTCGGCGTTCGGCTCGATGCGATGCTGTGTCAGGTGGTGGGAGCGTTTGGCGGCAACACCTCAAATGGATGCGCGCTTATCAGTCGAGTGCTTGCGAGCGATGACTTTGGGGCTAACTCGGGTCTATGGAATTTTTTGACTGGATCGTGGCAACTGTGTGATGGTCGTTTGTGCGCGAGCACGAGCAATGAATTTCGCGCAATGATGTCAGGGAGTCAAGCCGGTGATTCGACGATTGGCGTAGATGCGACCTTGATGAAAGGGAACGGATACGGCATTTTCTTTCGCGCATCCGAGGGAGTGCGGTTCAACGGCTATACGTTTCAGTACGACCCAGGATACGGCGGCGGGCAATTTATCATGCGCAAGTGGGTGAACGGCACGGAAATTTGGCCCCCCTTTGCGACGGCGTCGCCGCCGGCAAATTACC
>CAZPIR010000547.1:0-2903 GCA_964586085.1 uncultured Anaerolineaceae bacterium
ATGAGGGCTTTGTCGAAGACATTACCGAACGCAACCGCACCGAAAAAGATTTGCGCGAGAGTGAATGGCGCAACCAAATCGTCTCGACCTTGATCACCGATTACGTCTTTGTCTTTGACGTAGAACCTAGCGGGCTATTCAAATTGCGCTGGGCATCCGACAACCTGTCCCGCATGACCGGGCGCACCGTCGCCGACGCCGCTACATCGGATATGTGGCGCGACATCATCCACCCCGATGACACGGATCGCTTTTTCGAGTTCGCCCGCCAAGTCGTCACAACGATGCAACCCGGTGAACTGGAATGCCGTGCCTTGTACAAGAATGGCGGCACACGCTGGATTCAAATTTTTGCCCAACCCTTGAGCAACGATACCAATGCCGTCCATACGATTGTGGGCGCGATCAAAGACATTACCGAACGCAAGGCGCAAGAGCAAGCCTTGCGCGACAGCGAGGAACGCTATCGCACGCTCATCGAAACCGCCAACGAAGGTGTCTGGACGATTGACACCAACGCCATGACCACATTTGTCAACACCAAAATGGCAGAAATGCTCGGCTACACCACCGAGGAGATGTTCGGCAAATCGTTGTACGAGTTTATGGACGACGAAGGGCGCAAGCTCGCCGAAAATAATTTCGAACGCCGCCACCAAGGCATTGCCGAGCAACACGATTTCAAATTTCAGCGCAAAGATGGGCAACCAATTTGGTGTTTGCTTTCAACAAATCCACTCAAACGCAATGGACAATTCGTCGGCGCACTCGCCACCATCTCGGATATTAGCGACCGCAAAAAAGCGCAGGATGAACTCCAGCGGCTCAATCTCTATCATCGCAATCTCATCGAAACCAGTCTCGATCCGCTGGTCACAATTATGCCCAACGGAAAAATCGGCGATGTGAACATGGCCACGGAAATCGTCACGGGCTATACACGCACCGAATTGATTGACACCGACTTTGCCGATTACTTTACCGAACCTGCCAAAGCACGCGCCGGGTATCAACAAGTTTTCGCCGAAGGCATGGCGCAAGATTACGAACTGGCAATCCAGCACAAGGACGGACACATTACACCCGTCCTGTACAACGCCACCGTCTATCGCGATCAAGCCAATCAAATCGTTGGCGTTTTCGCCGCCGCCCGCGACATGACCGCGCGCAAGTTAGCCGAAGCTAACTTGCGGACTTCGATGCTTCAATGGCAAACCACTTTTGATGCCATCCCGGATGCCATTTGTTTGCTTGATCGTGACATGCGGATTGAGCGCACGAACCAAGCTATGAGCAAATTATTGCACAAGGATCCCAACGAAATCCTGGGACAAACTTGTTGTCAAGCCGTGCACAACACCGACGAACCCATTCTCAACTGTCCTTTTGTCCGCATGTCCGTCAGCCACCGACGCGAACAACTCGACGTGCTTGTGGGCAACGCGTGGTACATTGTCACCGCCGACCCGCTCTTTAACGAACAAGGCGAACTGACCGGCGCGATTCACACCATGCACGACATTACCGAACGCAAAAAACTAGAGGACCAGAACCAACACAACAATCAACACCTGAATCAACTCGTGCGCCAGTTAAGCGAGCAATACCTTCAAATCACGCTCTTGAGCGAATTGGGCGATCTTTTGCAAACCTGCCAAACGCTCGACGAAGCGTACACCGTAATTCCGCGATTTGCTCAAAAACTTTTCCCCGATCAAACCGGCGCGCTCTTTATGCGCAATGCGACACAAAACCTGATCGAAGCCGTGGCGACCTGGGGCAATCTAACACCGGTCGAACAGGTTTTTCCCGCTAACGAATGTTGGGCGCTCCGTCGCAATCGCACTCACGCCGACACGGATGACGGACTCGCGTGCGCGCATGTGCGCCAACCCGCTACGCCACACTTGTGCATCCCCTTGTTCTCGCAGAACGAATTGTTCGGCATGTTACATCTGCGCGCGACCAGCGCAGTGCCGCCCGCCATCGCGCCGGATTCAACTCGTCGCTCGCTTGCCGAAAATATGGCGGAACATCTCGCGCTCGCGCTATCGAATCTCCGCTTGCAACAAGTTTTGCGCGAGCAAGCTATTCGCGATCCCTTGACTGGTTTGCACAATCGGCGTTACATGGAAGAAACGCTCGAACGCGAAATTCGCCGCTCGGTGCGCAGTCAACAGCCGGTCAGCATCATTTCCATTGACCTCGATCATCTCAAAGACATCAATGACCACTTGGGTCACGAAGCCGGCGATCAAGCCCTCCGCCAATTCGGTAACCTGCTCAAACAAAGTATTCGCAGTGCCGATGTGGCGTGTCGTTTCGGCGGCGATGAATTTCTGCTCATCCTCGCCGACGCCGGACTGGAGCACGCGCGCCAACGCGCCGAAGAATTAAATCGCGCCACACACGCTCTCGTGATTAGCCGCCCAGACCTGGAACCGATTCACCTCAGCATGTCCGCCGGCGTCGCCGAGTGTCCCCTGCATGGCACCTATCCACAATCCATTCTGCGCGCCGCCGACGCCGCGCTCTATCGCGCCAAAACAGCGGGACGCGATTGCGTGATTGTGGCAGAAACCTAAATCCGCCGAGAGACCCGGCAAATTGCCGGGTCTCTCCACCTCACCTTGATGAAATCATTTTATCTGCTCATCGTTTTGCCGCTCGCCTTTCTCGCGCTGTTTTATTTCTATCCACTCGCCGCGATTCTGCAAACCAGTTTTGCCAACGATGGCGCGCGCGGCATCCTCCAGGTCTTGACCGACGCGTACTATGCGCGCGTCCTGGGTTTCACAATTTGGCAAGCCGCGCTCTCAACCTTGCTCACACTCGTCGTCGCACTGCCCGCCGCGTACATTTTTGCGCGCTATCAATTTCGCGGGCAATCACTTGTACACGCG
>CAZPIR010000548.1:0-2901 GCA_964586085.1 uncultured Anaerolineaceae bacterium
GCTGGTATTTTTTATCGCGCGGCATTGGCTCGCGATGGTGACCGTGTTCCTGGGACTCTATATCGGCATTCCATTTCTCGCGCCGGTGTTGATGCATTATGGCTATACCACGCAAGCCGAATGGATTTACACGCTCTACGGTTTCAACTGTCACCTGCTCGCGCATCGCAGTTATTTCTTGTTCGGCGAGCAACCGGTGTACGCGTTGGAAGAATTGCAGACGCTTGTGCCGGGCGGCGTGCATCAGGACGCCATTTCATTTTTCTGGCGCGACTTTCGCGGCAACGCCGAACTGGGCTACAAGGTCGCGCTGTGCGAACGCGACCTCGCGATTTACGGCGCGATGATCTGGGGTGGTTTGATGTTCGGCGTGTTCGGTCGTCGCTGGCAATCGCTCGATTGGCGCGTGTGGTTGATCGTCTCGGTGGCTCCGATGTTGCTCGATGGCGGCTCGCAGTTGATCGGCTTGCGCCAGAGCAATTACATTTTGCGAACGATCACCGGCGCGATGTTTGGGTTGGGATCCGTTTGGCTGATGTTTCCGTATGTTGAAACAGCGATGCGTGATTTGCGCGTGCAGGCGCAAGAGCAGTATGACCGAGCACGCCGAACATCGAGTCACGAGTAATTCATGCAAATCAATTTAAGTCGGCAAAAAATTCAGGATTGGCTTGCGCCCGCGTTGCTCATCGCGTTAGGCGCGCTTTTTCTGCTCGCGCCATTTCCGTTCAAAGCGAAATTGGATGCGATTCCGTACGGACTCGATCCGCAACGACCGGGACACACGCACTTTTTCGGCGACACGCATTTTCCCGGTGAGGATTGGGCGCGTGAAAATATTCCTGGGTTCGCCGCGTTCGATCCGGTCGAGCCGATGCAACTGTCGCTCGAAGCGCGCAAGGTCGGCATGTATGTCGGCTTTCTCGCCGTGTGGATTTATATGCTATTGCTCGGTCGCGTGCGCGCCAAAGGAATGCCCGCGCCCTGGATTCTTGTCTCGCTGATTATTTTTGTCGGCGTGATGGGCTTTGATGGGTTTAACGCGTTTTTTTACGATTTGAAATTTGTGCCGCATCTCTACACACCGCGTCTCGATTTGCGTTTGGCGACCGGCTTGCTGTGTGGCTATGCCTTTGCTGGAATTTTAACGCCGGTCGTCAACTATACGCTCTGGCGCGACAATGATACGCGCCCCATCCTTGCGGACGCGAAGCAGTTTTTTGGCGCGTTCATCGCGCTCGCGATTGTTTATGTGTTGACCGCTTCGGGCTGGGGCATTTTGGTCTATCCGCTCTCGATCATTTCCAGTTTCAGCGTGTTGATTCTGGTCGCACTCATCAACATGGTGTTTTTGATTACACTCTTTCGCAAAGAATACTCGTGCGTGACGTGGCGCGATGCGCTCAATCCGTTCACGCTCGCGATTGTGTTTGCCTTGTGCGAACTCGGCGCGCTGTCCACCTTGCGTTACATTGTGCTCGGCAACACACCCTTGCCCTGAGTCGGTGGTCATTAGAGCATTGTTAGAAACCCGCCAAAACTCTTTGACAATGCCTGCGTTGGGTGCTATACTTTTCGCGTCCTGATGATGGGACACACATTAGGCGCGCGTGATGCGCGTCCCGGAGGTGCATAAATGGCAACTGTTCGAATTCCAGAAATCCGCGAGGATAAGGGTTTTCTGCCGCGCCAGACGAAAATGTTGCTTGGCGCGTTTCTCATTTTGGGTGCGATTGCCTTGTTTGCGGCAACCGCTCTGCAAGGCAATCAGCAATACTTTCTCACGCTCGCCGAATTGAAATTGCGCGGCGATGCGGTGACGAAACAGACCGTTCGGATTGGCGGCAGTCTGTTGCCCGATTCGACGCACGTTAACAGTAAAGAAGTGACCGCGCAATTCACCTTGACCGACGGCTCGAACAACTTGGTGCCGGTCTACTACAAGGGCGTTTTGCCGGACACATTCGAAAAAAGCACCGAGGTCATCGCCGAAGGCAAGCTCGACGGCAACGGCGTGTTCCAGGCATCGCTTGTATTGGCGAAATGTCCTTCCAAGTACGATCCGGCGCAAACCGAGTGGCGGAGCAGTACGGAGCAGGGCAATCTGAATTACACGACAAGTAAATGAGTGGTTTCAGGTTTCATCTTAAAGGCTCAACCTGAAACTTGAAACCTGAAACTTGAAACGAGACCGATGCCAATTCTAGGAACCCTTGCGATTTTTGTTGCGCTCGTCATCGCGGTGTACTCTGGACTAGCCGCGTGGTTGGGCGCAAAGCGAAATATTCCGCAACTCGTGGCGAGTGCCCGCAACGGCACGCTCGCATTCACCGGTTTACTGACGCTTGCCGTTGGTGTGATTGTCGTCGCGCTTTACACGCGCGATTTTTCGATTGCGCTCGTGGCGAACAACACGAGTTCGGACTTGCCGACGATGTACACGATCACCGCATTGTGGGCGAATCAAGCCGGCAGTTTATTGTTTTGGTCGTGGATTCTCTCGCTCTTTTCGGCGGCGGTGGTTTTACGCAAATGGGAGCAAGACCGCGAATTGATGCCGTACGTCATCGTGACCTTGATGGCGGTGCAAACTTTTTTCGCGTTCATGCTCGCGTTCGTGTCCAGTCCGTTCGAACGATGGTGGATGGTCGGCGGACAAACCGTGATGGCGTTGTTCAAGCCGGCGGGTGGCCTGTTGTTTATTCCGCCGGACGGGCAAGGGCTGAATCCGCTTCTGCAACATCCGGCAATGGCGATTCATCCGCCGATGCTCTACCTGGGTTACGTTGGGTTCACGATTCCGTTCGCATTCGCGATGGCGGCGTTGTTTAGCGGCAAACTTGGCACGTCCTGGATTCGCACGACGCGACGATGGACGCTTGTGCCCTGGTTGTTCCTTTC
>CAZPIR010000549.1:0-2894 GCA_964586085.1 uncultured Anaerolineaceae bacterium
GAATGGCGACGACCTTGTCTTCACGCAAAATGGGCACCACAAGTTCACGGATTACGACAGTGTGTCCTTCAGGCAATCCTTTCCGGTGCGGCAGGGCGGTGTAATCGTTATGGATCACGGGACGCCGTTGATGCACCGCATCCACCCACACGCCCGCTTGATCAATGTTGTAATGGGCGCCTTTCCCGGCGGCGGTACAAAATTCTTTTTCGGTCCGCGTTGACCAAGCTTGCAATGAAAGCGTGATTTGATCCGCTTCCACAAAATGATAAAAGCCAATCGGACTGCTTACGAGTTCGCCCGCTTCGTCAAGCGTTTTTTGTAACAACTCCGCTAACGAATGGGTCGGGGCAAATTCCATCAAGCGGAGACGGATCAGGATCATTGCTTCGGCACGCTGGCGTTCGGAAATATCGCGGATAATGACGAGATCGGCTGATTGATTTTGCCAAAGCGTTTTAGCGGCGGTCAGTTCAATCGGGACTTTGGATCCATCTTTGCGACGAATAGCCGTTTCATATTGGTGGGGCACGGATTCACCGGCGAGCCGTCGGCGTAAGCGTTCCGCGAGCATCGGATATTCGTCCGGATGCGCCAAATCTTTCATGGTTGTGTGCATTAATTCTGGAATCGAATAGCCCACCATCTCGGCAAATTTGATATTCGCAAACACCGTCTTGCCATCCGCCGTCGCAATCGAAATCCCATCATTGGCATGGTTGACGATCGCTTCAAAATTTGTTTCGTGTTGGCGCAGGGCTTGGGTTGCTTGGGTCAATTCTGTCGTGCGCACGTGGACACGTTCTTCCGATTCGGTATGCGCGCGTTGCAAATTCTGTTCGATATACTTTTGTTGCGTAACATCACTGATGAATCCTTCGAGCGCGATCAATTCGTCGTTCGCGCCAAAGACGCCGCGTCCGCGTTCCATGACCCATTTCTCTTTGCCAGTTGCGGTGCGAATACGGTAGACCAAGTCATATGCGGTGCGGTCACGAATCCCAACCTGGACGTTGTCCCAGACCTGGGCTTGGTCAGCTGGGTGGATCAATCCCCCATACGCGATGCGCTGATTATCAATCAAATCTGTCACCGCATACCCGGTCAACTCCAAACACCCTTCACTGACAAATTCCATCGTCCAGTCCCTGTCGTTGCGACAACGATAGGCCATTCCCGGCAAGTTGCTCATCAAGGTCGTCAACATGCGCTGGCTTTCATGCAATTCGCGCTCGGCGTGTTTGCGTGTGGTGATGTCGCGGGTGACACCCATAATCCCGACGGGTGTAGTGTGTTCGTCGTAGAGTACGCTGAGTCTCACCTCGACGGGAACCGAATGGCCATCTTTGTGGATACTTTCCAATTCCAACGTGCGCGACCAAAAACGTTCATGCGGCTTGACCCGTGCTTGAGCCAACTCGGTGTTAAACACCTGCATCACCAGCGCGAAGGAAGCCGGCGTCAAGGCGTCTTCTAGCTTGCGTTGTATCGCTTCTTCGACCGAGAGACCCAGCAACTGAGTGATGGAGGGTGTTACCTCGGTAAAATGCAACTTTAGGTCCATGGTCCAGATGACATCCATAACGTGATCTGCCAATCGGCGATAACGTGTTTCGCTCTCGTGTAACTGCTCCGCCAATTGCGCTTGCACCGTTTCCAAATCTGTCACACGCCGATCAAGTCGAGTTAATTGATCCACGGGTTGTTGGTTCTGGCATTCCATCGCGTCCTCTTCGTTCGACTTTAGGTCGATTTCTAAAGCTGAATCATCCAATACGTTTCACCTCAGGTCGGTGAAGCAAACTTGCCAATGACGAGTATAGCACACGGGCGTGCTTGTGCTCAATAGGATTCCGCGCTAGGACAATTGGGGCATAGTCCGATAAATCACGCTACAGTATATTGATGATGCTTTTGATGATGACCAACACTTGGATCTGGTGACGAGGTTTGACATTTCCTTTCTGATTGTTAATTGGGTATAATTCTACCCCGGAATAATCCTGTCCTGGTGCACACAAAGATTGGAGAGACCGATCATGGCGCGAATTTTATCCATCGAAGATTCCATCTATCAACGCACAAAAATTGCTCGGGTATTGGAAACCGAGGGACACCTGGTTCTGCAAGCCGCAGACGGCGTCGAAGGTTTAATGATGGCCGCCACGAGTGATCCTGATTGTATATTGTGCGACTTGATTATGCCGCAAATGAACGGGCTGGAATTGTTGCAACAGTTACATGATAAGAATCTGAAAGTCCCGGTGATTATCTTGACCGCCGATATTCAGAACACCACCCGCGAAGAGTGTCTCGCCTTGGGCGCCGTTGATTTTCTCAACAAGCCGCTCAAGCCAGAAGAATTGCTTGCCGCGGTGCGCCGTGTGCTTGCCAAGTCGCCGCCGTCGGAGGTAAACCCATGAATCTCACCGCTCAACAAATTGATGCTCTGCGCGAAATGATCAATATCGGGGTGGGGCATGCGGCGGGGGTGTTGAATGCGATGTTGCAATCACACATCGTGTTACAATTGCCGGTGATCGAGGTTCTATCAGGAAATGAATTCCAGGAACGCTTGAAAACGCTTCCCAGTGGCCTCTTTTCCTCGGTGCGCCTTGGCTTTCGCGGGGCCTTCTCCGGTAGCGCATCGCTGGTCCTGCCAGCTGATAATGCGGCTAAACTATTTGTGCTCTTGACCGGTGATGAGATCCTTTCGCCAGATCGGGATGCAATCAAGATTGGCACCTTAACTGAAGTGGGCAACGTGGTGCTTAATGGGGTCATGGGTGCGATTGGCAATGAGATTCAACAACGCATTTATTATTCGGTTCCGCTGTATATGGAGAACCCGCTTCCACTTATCTTGGGTTCGAGCGGAGCTGACCGTGAATCGC
>CAZPIR010000550.1:0-2892 GCA_964586085.1 uncultured Anaerolineaceae bacterium
CGCGCGCGGAATGGAGAAACTGGGATTGTCGAGTCGCGCCGCGCTCGTGCGATACGCGATTCAGGAAGGGTGGATGAAAGAATAGTTGGCTAGTGGCGAACCATCCAGCTAACCAACTAACGCAAGGTTTTCCCCTACACGTTTTTTCACATCCAGGGTTTTACCTTGCATTGTGATCAACCACACGGATTTTCCCGGCTAGAATCGGCGCGGGGCATACGCTACAATGCGAGCGGCAGTGTCAGAGAAGACACGCCGCTTTTGCTTTTTTTTATTCCAAGGAGGTCAAGGTATGCCTGTCACGACAGAACCGCGTTTGCCGTTCCTCGTGTCGAACGCGCCGATGATCCCGCAACAAGATGCCTTGGTGCGGATGCAAGACGATCTGAAACGCGCTCTGCAAAAACCGGTCAATCAACGCCGGTGGGTGATGGTGATTGATCTACGCAAGTGCGTCGGTTGCCACGCCTGCACGATTGCGTGCGTCGCGGAAAACAAATTGCCGCCGGGTGTCGTCTATCGCCCGGTGCTCGACGAAGAATTTGGCACGTATCCTAACGTCACGCGCAAGTTTATGCCGCGTCCGTGTATGCAGTGTGACAATCCGCCCTGCACGCCGGTCTGCCCGGTGCACGCGACGTACAAAAATGCGCAAGGCGTCGTTCAAGTGGATTACGAGCAATGCATCGGTTGCCGTTATTGCATCACGGCTTGTCCGTACGCCGCGCGCACGTTCGATTTTGGCGGCACGTACACGCAAGGCACTGCGAGCAGTGAAGCGTTTTTGCTCGGCGAACAAAAAGCCGACGACCTGGAACTTGCCGCGAATTTCGAGTACGGCAAAGCATGGGAACGCAAGGGCGACGAATCGCCGATTGGCAACGTTCGCAAATGCCATTTTTGTTTGCATCGCGTCAACGAGGGAATGTTGCCCGCGTGCGTGACGACGTGCATCGGGCGCGCGACCTTGTTCGGCGATGCGAATGACCCGGACAGTTACGTTGCCGATTGGGTTGCCAGTCCAAACGTGATGCGGCTCAAAGAAGAATTGGGCACCGCGCCGCGCGTGTACTATTTGGTGTAGGAGAACACGATGACACTCAAAAAAATTGCTTATGTCCTCGCCGCGCTTGCGGTCGTCGCCGGCGCGTGGGGCTTTTATGATCGGTTCGTCTTTGGACATCAGAACGCCGCGTACGGCTCGTACGTCGTGTGGGGCTTGTGGGTGGCGATGTATCTGTTCTTTGCCGGTATCGCTGCCGGTTCATTGATGGTGGCGACGCTTGACCTGTTGTTCAATATTTCAATTTTTAAGGGCACGGGCAAGACCGCGCTGTGGATTGGTTTAATCAGTCTCGGCGGCGCGCTCCTTTCGATCTGGCTCGACCTGGGTCAGTTGTGGCGTATCTGGAAAGTGTACTTGCAAGGCAACTTGAATTCGGTGATGGCGCAAATGGTGTGGGGTTACACCCTGCTCGGTTTGCTTTTGCTCGCGTCACTTTATTTTGCGATTCGCGATCCACAAAACAAAATCTTGCGTGTCTTGATGATCGTCGGCTTGCCCTTGGCGTTGTTTGTCAGCGGCGCGGTCGGCGCATTGCTCGGCGTCGAAGCGAGTCGAATGTTCTGGCACGTTGGCTTGTTGCCGGTGCAATTCCCGGTGTTCGCGCTCGCCTCCGGGTGCGCGGCATTGCTCGCCGCCGTCGGCTTGTTCGGTTCGAGCAAGGATGCGAATCGCGCGCAACAGTTGCGCGTGCTGGGCATCGCGACGATTGTGCTCGCGTTCGTCAAGCTCTACTTTTTGTGGGCGGATTTTTCGCAGAGCATTTACGGCAACGTGCCGCACAATGTCCAAGCGGTCAATGAAGTGTTGTTCGGACAGTATGCGTGGGCGTTATGGGGTTTGCAAATTGCGCTTGGCACCGTCCTGCCGATTATCGTTTTGTTGACGCCGAATTTGGCGAAGCAAGGTTGGTGGGCGGGCGCGATGGGCGTGTGCGTGCTGATCGGTTTCGCCGTCGCGCGCGCGAACATCGTGTTCCCCGCGTTGACGATTCCTGAAATTGACGCGCTCACGAATGCGTTCACCGGTCCGCGTTTGCAATTCGCATACTTTCCAAGCGTGATGGAGTGGGCGGTGACGACCGGCATTGTCGGTTTGGTCGTGCTCGCATTTTTGGTTGGCACGGATCGTCTGCCGTTGCGCGGCAAGGAGACAGCATAAATGGATAACAAATTGACGCGCCGTGATTTTCTCAAAGCGTCCGCGGTGATTGGTGGTTCGGCGGCATTGCTCGGGCAATTGCCCGGCGCAATGGGCGCGATTGAAACGGCGATGGCGGCGGGCGAAGCCGGTTTCTTTGAAGCGAAACCGGAAAATCAAATCTATTCGGTCTGTTTGCAGTGCAACACCGGTTGTGGCATCAAAGTAAAATTGCAAAACGGACTCGCGGTAAAAATTGACGGCAATCCGTACAGCCCCTGGAATATGTGGCCTCACCCGGCGTTCAACACGCCGATCAAGGATATGGCAAAGGTCGAGGGCGCATTGTGTCCCAAAGGTCAAGCTGGGTTGCAGAGCGCGTACGATCCGTACCGCATTACCCAGGTTTTGAAACGCAAGCCGGGAACGAAACGCGGCGCGGGACAATGGGTCACGATGCCGTTCGACAAAGCAATCGAAGAAGTCGTGAACGGCGGCGACCTGTTCGGCGAAGGCAAGGTCGAAGGGTTCAAGGATGTTTACGCGCTCAAGGATGCGAAACTCGCCAAGGATATGTCCGATTTCGTGACGCGCATCCTCGACGAAAAAGACGCGGCGAAGAAAAAAGATCTCGTCGCCGAATTCAAGACCAAGTTCAAAGATAATTTGAATGTGATGATTGATCCCGA
>CAZPIR010000551.1:0-2884 GCA_964586085.1 uncultured Anaerolineaceae bacterium
TGGCACGCTTAGATACGCACCCGGCGCGAACCAGCCAAACACGAGCGCGATGATGGGCATCAACAACATTCCCGTCGCCGCGCCAATCAACACCAAGCGATTGCCACGTTGATCGCTCAAACGACTCCACAAGACGTTTGTCGTCAAACTCGCGATGGTCGAAATCCAAATGTAAAGCCCCACGCTCTCCGCCGAAATATGCAAAACCTTGATCGCGTAAATCGCATAGAACGGCGTCGCAATGTCGGCAATCGCAAGCGCGACACGCGTAATCAGGTAACGCCGATACGCCCAGTTTTGTTTGACGATTTGTCGCGCCGCGTTCACTTGCTCGCGAAACGTCACCTGGGTCGTTGGCACGGTTCCCTCAGGTTCGCTGACCAAGCCAAAGGCAAGCAGACCGATTGAAACCATAATGCCGGTGACGAGAAAGATGTATCCATAATTGAGCGGAAAGGTTTCGGCGAGTGCCGGGCTGAGCAAATAGTTTACGACCGCGCCTGCACCAATGGCGGCAATCGCGCCTCCCAGGTCGCGGCGACCAAAGTACGAGCCGCGCCGGTCGGCGGGAATGGTTTTGGCGACAATGTCCATGAACGGTGTGCCGGCAAATCCGGCGGCGAAGGCGTACGCCGTGTACAACACAAAAAACAGCGTGAGCGTCAACAGTGGATTGTGGTCGGCGATTAAAAAGGTGGCGACCGTGAGAATGCCCCAACATCCGGCGCGCACCATACCCGCACGTTGATACACGACGAGTTTACGCGCCATGCGTTGCAAACGATGCGAAATCAAAAACTGGGGAAAGTACCAACCGCCATTGCCGATGGCAGGCAGTAACCCAATCAGCAAATTCGAACCGCCGAGTGCGTTGACGAACAGCGGCAGAACCAAGTACGGTGACGCAAGACTATCGGTGAAACCAAACGCAGCGGCATTGATCATGCCGAGCCAATAGTTGCGGTTATAAATTTTCTTGTCCAAATTTTTTACACGTATGCGAGTTGGACTGCTGTCCTAATGTCGAGCCGTACTCCGTACGGCAATCTATTTATCAAGTGCATCCCGCCAACCCGACCGTTGTAAATCCGCACGCGCGGCAATAGATATTTTGCGTGGCGTCCACAACAGCAGGCGCGCGACATGCGGGGCAAGCGACCAAGGGCTTGCCCCATTCATTTGTGCCGATACGCTTCAATCGTCCGCGCAAGGTTGGCACCCGCGCGGGCGTTTGCCTTTTCGCTTTCATTCGGTTTGCAATTTCGGTTCGCGCAGACATGTAATCATCCACAACGTCACGCACACGCTCCCAATCAGATTCGCGGCGAGCGGCACGGTCATACCGCCCCATTCGTACAACATTCCACCGATCCAGGGCGCGGGGAATGCGATCAGTCCGCGAAATAAATTCGCGCGTCCAAATGCTTCGGCGCGATCAGCCGGCAAAACACTCCGCGTGAGGTAGGTGTTTGTCACCGGCACCCAGGTCGCGGCAGTCAGCGCAAACAAAACCTGGGATGCGACAAAAATTTCAAACCGGGGTTGCATCATCCAAATCAACATCAACAGCGGACCCAGCGATTCGGAAAACACCATCATTTTTTTTGTGCCGCGCTTGTCCACAAATCGCCCAATCGGATATTGCATCAACGCCCACGACAGCGACATGACACTCGCTTGAATGCCAAGTTGCTCGTTGGTATAGTGTAGAGTCTTGACGAGCATGACGGACAAGATGCCATAACCCATACCCCACGCGAATGAATCGCCGGCAATCGCGCCGTAAAACGGAATGAGTTGACGTGGCGGTACCAACAATTCGAGAAACGATTTCGATGCACGTTCCGTTTGCGGCGCATTCGTCTCGCGCAAAAATCGCCAGAGCAAAATCATCGCGGCGGCTTCGAGCGCGAGCATGATGGGAAACACCGCAATATAACCGGCTTTGTCGGCGAGCGCGCCACCGAGCGCGGGCGCGATAATTCCCGGCACGAGCGAGACGGTCATCATCAAACTGAATGTGCTCGCGTGTCGTTCGGTGCGAGCAGATTCAGCCGTCATCGAACTGCTGGCGGGACGCGAGATGCCGGCGACGCCGATGAACAAAATGCCGACGGCAAAAACCGGAAACAATTTGGCGAGTCCGGCAATTTCGAGCAACGCGTACGCGATCAAGGTTCCCAGCCCTGCCGCGATGATAACCGGTTTGCGACCGAGCCGGTCGGCGAGACGCCCGCCGAGCGGTTGCAGTAGTGTGGCGATCAAGCCGTTCATGCCGGCAAGTGCGCCGAGCAAACCAATCTGCGAAGCGGACGCGCCGAGCGATGCGGCGAACGGTTGCCACAAGGCGTTGTAAATGCTGTTGTGTGCGCCGCGCAAAAACGACATTGCGGCAAGGACGCGCAAGTTTCGGTCAGGCATACGTTACGCCTCGCCGCGCACTTCGCGTTCGAGCCGCGCAAAAAATTCGGACATGAACGCGTGACGTTCCTCAGCAATCGCGCGCGCGGTGGGTGTGTGGACGCGCTCGCGCACCTTGCTCAACTTGACGATGAACTCGGCGACCGGCGTGTGACTCGAATTGTGTTGGTCGCGGGTCGCCATCGCGTCCGCCGATGCTTCCCCCCACATTTTTTGATTGAGCGTGCCGGCAATCGCG
Source organism: uncultured Anaerolineaceae bacterium (assembly GCA_964586085.1). Lineage (GTDB taxonomy): Bacteria > Chloroflexota > Anaerolineae > UBA4142 > UBA4142 > JACRBM01. The sequence goes on from CAZPIR010000551.1 coordinate 2,660, forward strand.
TACGCGCGCGCAACACCAATCGCGCCAATTGAATCGAGCTTGTCCGCATCGAATAGCACGCGCGCTTCGAGAGTTTGCGGTGCAGTCGTCCCGCGAAAACGATGCGCGGCAATCGCGTGCGCAATCGCATCGCATTGTTCGCGCGCGATTCCTCGTTCGAGTAAAATTTTGTGCGCGCGTTCCGCCGCCATCTGCGCGTGGTCGCCTTGCCCGGTCGTATCTTCT
>CAZPIR010000552.1:0-2882 GCA_964586085.1 uncultured Anaerolineaceae bacterium
TTCGCCAAGCGCGTACTTGTATAGCATCTACATCAATGGCTGGGTTGTCACGAGCAACCCGGAACCCACGCTCATCAAACTCCAGTTAGAGTTGTTGCGCGAAAATCAAGTGACTGCGCGACTCGCCGCGCGCGCGAATGCGGATGGCGCGTTTTCCTTTTCGGTGACAGCGAATCCCAACGCCACCGATTTCCCCGACCCGCACACCGGTTGCATCGAATGTCATTTCGCGTCCTCGATTGCGTTCCCGCCGGGCAAGGTGCTTGTTCGCATCATCGCGACCGACCCCGCAGGTAATCCAGCGATTGCCGAACGTACCGTGATTGTGGATTATGCCGGCACGGCGTTGATTCCAATCCAGGTTGTAAATGCCGAACGTCCCACGCAACCGCTCGCCCAGATTCCCGTCCTGGGTTCGGCGCGCATCTACTTGTGGCGCGGACGCACGGGTGCCGCGACGACGGATCGTAATGGTCAGGCACGCGTCGAGGTTGAGGCGCTCGCGCAGACAAGCACGCGTTATATTTTCAACGTGCCGCCTGTCGTCGTGAACGGGGTGCTGTACGAAAGTGTTGAATCGAAATCTGTGACCCTGCGACCTGGACAAGCGCAGAGCGAAATGGTGACCCTGCCGGTGCGCGCGCGACGTGGACAAATTTCCGGCACGATTCGCGGCGCGGGCGATGCTTCATTGACCTTGCGCGCGATTGACGCAAACACCGGCGCAAGTTTTGTTACGACATCGCGCGCGAATACTTTTGCGTTCACCGATTTGCCGGTCGTGGCGTATTTCATCGTGCTTGATCCGAATGAACTTGCGTCGCGCTCATTTGTCGCCAGTCCGATCCAGGTTGATTTGACGACAGCGCCACTCGCGCAAGCAATGGTCGCGTTGAACACGACGAGCGCAGAGCCGCGCACAGTGCGTGGCGCGATTCGTACGACGACCGGCGAACCGGTCGCGTTCGCCTGGGTTGTCAACGAAGCGAACATCGCGCGCACGGATCCGGCGACCGGCGAATTTATTTTGTTCGATGTGCCTGCTGACGTGCAAACGATACGCGTGATCGCGCCGGGATTTTGGAGTCAGAGTGTTGCGATCAAAAACGATGTGCCCATCTCCATCACGCTCGCGCCGCGCAACGATTTGCGCTCAATCGCATGGGGTAGTGGCGCGTTGATGATTCCCCCGGCCACGCTCGCTGAATCGGTGGGCGATCGTTTGATTTTGACCCACGGTTGTATGTGGGGCAAAGGCACGGGAACATTTTTGCTCGAAACTGCTGGCGCAACCATCACGCTCGACCATGCGCGCATTGCCATCGAACGACAACCAGAACGCGCGTGGCTGTACGTGCTCGAAGGCAAAGCGAATGTCGCGTTCGATGCAGCGCGCCAAACAACGGTGAACGCCGGACAAATGCTTGCGATTGATTCACATGCGAAAAATCTGCTTGCCGTGACGATGGATGCAATCGCGATCCGCACACTCACCGCCACAATCAACCCGCCATCTGATTTTGTAATTGAGCCGACACTCGATGTGCGAGTAAGTAACTTGCTCGCCCAATTCGGCGTCAGCCTCGCGCAACTTGTCACGTTCGCCACGTACTTGGTTATCACCTTTGCGTTGGTGAGCACGCCGTTTGTGATTGGGCTGGTTTGGCGTCGGCTCATGCGACAAAATCACCCAACCGGGTGATGCGTGGCGTGTCGCTTTAAGGTATCCTAAAGAGGACAGTTTTAGGATGAAGTAATGATTGATGACGATCATGACCCTGTCAACTGCCGTGAGCAGTGGCGGGGTTTTTTATTGGAATAAATATTACGGGAGGAAAATCGGATGGGTGAAAAGAATTTGCTCACTCACGTGTTGCAAGACACGTTATTGTCCCGGCGCACGTTTTTGAAATGGAGCGCGGCGATTGGCGGGACTGCCGCGCTGGCGAGTGGCGGACTAGACCTTGGTTTAAAAGTGGTCGAAACCGCACAAGCCGCGCCGGCAAAAGAAGGCAAGTGGGTGACTGCCGCGTGTTGGCACAACTGCGGCGGGCATCGTTGCTTGAACAAGGCATACGTCGTGGACGGGGTGGTCGTGCGTCAGAAAACCGACGACACGCATCCCGATAGCCCGGACTTTCCGCAGAATCGCGGTTGCTCGCGTGGACGCTCGCAACGACACCAGGCATTCGGCGCGGATCGCATCAAGTATCCGATGAAGCGCAAGAACTGGGAACCGGGCGGCGGCAAAAAAGAATTGCGCGGCAAGGACGAGTGGGTGCGGATTTCCTGGGACGAAGCATTGACGATCGTCGCGAATGAAATCATTCGCATCCAAGCCAAGTACGGACCCGGCTCGATTGTTTCGATGGGCAGTGAAATCAATCGCACGCTGACACTGTTCGGTGGCTATACTGATGTGTGGGGTTCAACTTCCTGGGGCACGTGGTTGGATAGCGGACCGATCCTGGGTCTCGGCGATGGTTTGACCATCACAAGCCACAACGATCGTATTGACATGCGCGACTCGCAAGTGATCGTGATCTGGGGCGAGAACCCGGCGTGGAGCACGCAGGGCAACGCGATGTATTTTTTTCAAGCCGCGAAAAAAGCCGGCGCAAAATTTATTTTTGTTGACCCGCTCTACAATGATTCCGCTTCAATTCTTGCCGACGAATGGATTCCGATTCGTCCGGCGACCGACCATGCCATGTTGCTCGGTATGGCGCACGCGCTCATTACCGAAGATACTCCGGGTAATCCCTTGATTGATTGGGATTTCCTCAATCGGTGCACAGTGGGTTTCGACAAAGACCACATGCCGCAAGGCGTGGATACAAAAGAAAATTTCAAGGATTATGTTTTAGGAACGTACGATGGTG
>CAZPIR010000553.1:0-2881 GCA_964586085.1 uncultured Anaerolineaceae bacterium
TGTGCGCGCGGCTCTGCCGATTTACGCGCAACTGCGCGATGCGACCGGCGACGACTCCGCGCTCGTGGTTGCGCCGCTCGCGCGCTTGCAAACGGCGGGCGTTGCATTTCGCGTACTCGACACAGATGCGCGCGTGCAAGATTACGTGATCGCATCCGAGCGGCGTCCCGGCGCGCGCGCACGCGCCGCATCGCTTGTCGCGATTTTGCACGACGATGGCAAGCAAATCGTCGCGCGTGTGCCATTCGCGCAAGCCGATGAGTTAGCGAACTTGGGATTGGCTCTGCAACGTTTGGACGCGCCGATGATTTTGCGCGCGCCGCGCCGCACGATGTCCGCGCTCGCGGCAATGCCCGACCCGACGATTGCGACGATGATCGCGCAGGTGCAAGCGAGCACGGCGACGGATTACGTGCGCCAGTTGAGCGGCGAGGTGGCGACGACGATTGGTGGCTCGGCATACACGCTTGCCACGCGCCACACGAATTCAGGTGTGCCGATTCAAAAGGCGACCCAGTTCGCGTACGAATTTTTACAAGCGCACAGTTTGTCGCCGAGTTATCACAATTGGAGTACGTGTGGCATTTCAAATCGTAACGTGGTTGCACAAAAAACCGGCGCGCAATTGCCGAGCGAGATCGTGCTCATCGTCGCGCATCTTGACGATATGCCGAGTGGCGCGCTCGCGCCCGGCGCGGATGATAACGCGAGCGGCTCGGCGGGCGTGATGATCGCGGCGGAGATTTTGTCGGCGCATCAATTTCGACGGACGATTCGCTTTGTGTTTTTCACCGGTGAAGAGCAAGGATTGTGTGGAAGTGCTGCGTATGCGAATTACGTCGCGGGATTGGGCGAGAATATCGTCGCCGTTTACAACATGGATATGATTGCGTGGGACAATGCGAATGGTCCGACCTTGCGTTTGCACACACGCATGACGAGCAATCCGGGTTACTCTGCCGACTTGGCGATTGCCAACACGTTCGTTAATGTCGTTGCGAGTTATGGATTGAGCGGCAATCTGTCGCCGCTCGTCACCGACGACGGCGAGTCGGCGAGCGATCACTCGCGTTTTTGGAATCGCGGGTATCCCGGCATTTTGGCGATTGAAGATGATTACACCGATTTCAATGCGTACTATCACACGACGAATGACACTGTGCCACGCATCAACACAACGTATTTCACCAATTTCCTCAAAGCGTCTGTCGGCACGGTCGCGCATCTTGCCGAGTATTATGTGTCCGCGCCGCCGCAGAGTGGTTACTGGTTTCTGCCGTTCGTAGCCAAGTAAATCAAAACCCGAAGGGCTAGACACCCTTCGGGTTTTTGCTTGACCGTGCGCTGAAGGTTAAGGCGGACTCTTGCGAACGCCGGGCAACAAGAGCATATAACTGATGCGTTGGATTAGATTGCCCGACGTCGCGTTAAAGTTGGCGTCCCCGGAATACGTTGCGGTAATCGTGTGACTGCCCCCGGGCAAACTCGTCGTGACACACACGGCTTGCCCCGTGCCATTCAAGGTTACGTTCACACAACCGGGAATGTTCGTGCCATCACCCTGAAATGTGATCGTGCCGGTCGGCACAGCATCCCGTGGACGCGCGATGCGCGAGGGCATCGCGCCGGACGCAACCGTGTTCGTCACCGTTCCGGTGATGCGAATGGTTTGATTGAGGAAACACGGATTGCACGACGAGGTGAGCGACACGCTGACCGTCGAAGCGGTGGGATTGATCGTAAACGTCTGCGAGCTGGATGTGCCGCCGCCCGGCGTTGGCGTAAACACGGTGACGGTCACATTGCCGGTCGCATCGAGATCGCTTTTGAGAATCGTGGCGGTGAGATTGGTGCTACTCACAAACGTCGTCGCGCGATCACTGCCTTTCCATCGCACAATCGAGCCGTTGATAAAGTTGGTGCCGGTCACGGTCAAGGTGAACGATGGCGCGTTGACGCTCGCGCTGGTTGGGCTGATGCCAGTGAGCGTTGGCGCGAGATAGTTGACGGTGTGCGTGTAGATGCCGGATGTGCTTGGGGTATGTCCCGTATCTCCGCTGTAGTTTGCTGTGAGGGAATGGGTTCCCGCCGGCAACGCATTATATGTAAAGGTGTGCGAGAAACCGGTGATTGTCTGGGAAAACCAAAAACTATTATCCAACATGATGGTGATTGAGCCTGTCCGCGTAAACCCCGACGACGACCCGATGGTGGTGGTGAACGTCACCGTTTGCCCAAACGTGGATGGATTGGGCGATGAGTCGAGTTAGATTGTTGTGCTTGCCCGGTTGATCGTGAGTGAATAATCTTTCGTCCCGGCGATGTTGTTGGCGTCTTTGGCTTGCACGGTAAAATTGGACGTGCCTTCCGCGCTTGGTGTGCCGCTCCATGTGCCGTCGGTGTTCAATGCCAAGCCCGTCGGGACGGTGCCGGAAATCACGGCAAAGGTGTACGGGGTGACCGTGCCGCCGTACGCGCCCAGATTTTGCGTGTACGGAATGTTGACTACGCCATCGGGCAAGGTATTTGGCGTGACGGTGATGACAGGGGCTTGCCCGGAGTCGTTTAATCCCCAGCAGGCGAGCGTGCCATCGCTCTTGACCGCACAGGTGTGAGCGTAACCCGCACTGACCTGCGTGAAAGTGCCGCTGGGCTTGTTCAACTGTCAATAGGTGTTATCCCCCCAGCAGGCAAGCGTGCCATCGCTCTTGATTGCACAGGTGTGAACCTCCTCCGCACTGACCTGCGTGAAGGTGCCGCTGGGCGGAGTTGCCTGCCCAATGTCGTTCCACCCCCAGCAGGCGAGCGTGCCATCGCTCTTGATCGCACAGGTGAAATCCCCACCCGCACTGACCTGCATGAACGTGCCGCTGGGCGGAGT
>CAZPIR010000554.1:0-2880 GCA_964586085.1 uncultured Anaerolineaceae bacterium
CTTCGCCGACTGGCGACGATACGCGACGAATGTTGCGTTGTTGGTCGTCGTCGCAATCATGGTGTTCATGCCGCTCGGTCGCTACATGACCGATCATCCTGAATCGTCCTGGTATCGTGTGTTGACGCGCATGAGCACTACCGAGCGCACATTCGAAAATAATCCGTTCGTGATTTTTGCGGACAATGTAAAAAATGCGCTGTTGATGTTCAATGTGACCGGCGATGTGGCGTGGCCCAACAATCTGCCGAACGACCCTGCGCTCGACATGGTGACCGGTGGAATTTTTGTCCTGGGTGTGTTCACCGCGTTTTATCGCATCGTGCGTCATCGCGAAATGACGTACGCGCATGTGCTCGTCGCCATCGTGATGATGCTGATGCCGTCTGCGCTCAGCATCGCGTTTCCCATCGAAAATCCGGGGAACATTCGCGCGTTGGGCGCGTTGCCGTTTGTGATGATGATCGCCGCTTTGCCGCTCGCGTATTTGTGGCGACGCATCGCGCTGACGCCCGGCACTTTGGCGCGCGTGCAAGCGTTTAGTGTGCTGGCGATTATCCTGATGTTGATTGCGTTTGCAAATTATCGCCGGTATTTTGTCCAGTACGATGCGAGTTATCGCGCGTCGTCGGTCAACTCGTCCGAGATTGCGGCAACGGTGCGCGCGTTTGCGAACAGTGTCGGCGACACACAACACGCGTGGATCATGCTTTACCCGCACTGGGTGGACACGCGCAACGTCGCGATCAACCTGGGCGAGATTGATTGGCAAGACCACACTTTGCCGGATGTTGCCGCGGCGCAAACGCGGATGAACGATGACGCGAATAAATTATTTATTTTGAACCCGAATGACCAAGTCAATCTTACCGGTTTGCGCCAAGTTTATCCCGAAGCGCAAGCACGCCTGTATCGCTCGAAAACCCCAGGACGCGATTTCGTTCTCGTGTTTGTCCCAGGTTCGACGCCTGCGTCGGATTGGCTGGGCAGTTTGAAACAAGTGCAACCATAATCTGATGACAACACCCCCTTCTGCTTTTGACGAATCGTATCAATATTTTCAACAGGTCGGTCGCGCCGGCAAGTACAGTGTGCCTTGGTGGTCGGCGCGCTTTTACGCGCAGATGGTGCGTCGTTATGCGCCGCCAACCTCGCCGCGCCGCGTCCTTGAAATCGGGTGCGGGCTGGGCTGGGTTTTGCAAAACCTCGAACAGGATTACGAAACGTTCGGGATGGATATTTCGAAATATGCCATCGAGGTCGCGCAGAAAAATTCACCGCGCTCGCAATTGCGTGTGGGCGATGATTCGATTTTGCGCGAGTATCCCGATGCGCAGTTCGATGCGATTGTGTCCAAGCATGTGTTCGAGCACATCGCCGATCCCGCCGAGATTTTGCGTCAGTGCGCGCGCGTGCTCAAGCCCGGTGGCGTGTTGATTTTTGGCACACCCAACGCCGAGTCGCCGTTGAAAAATCTCAAGGGTGCGCAATGGATTGGTGTCAAAGACCCGACACACATTTCGGTGCTCGCGCCGAGCGAGTGGCAACGACTCACGCGCGAGGCAGGCATGAAGGTCTTGCGCGCATTTTCGGATGGACTCTGGGATGTGCCGTACCTGCCGATCATTCCGCCGATGTTGCAATTGCCCATCTTTGGTTTGCCGGCGGCGATTCAGGTTTTAATTGGCATTCCGTTCATCCCCGTGCATTGGGGTGAAAGTCTCATCATCATTGCAAGAAAATCTTGAGAGCAAGGGAGACAAATTCTCCTCTGCACTTTTGCTCCGTGCTCCTCATCAATTGAACAAATATGACGCCTGAACTAGAAAACTCTCAAACCGAATTGAACAAACGCTCGTGGCGTGATGCCGCTGTCGCTTTTGCACTCGTTGCGATTTTGATTTTGGGCGCGACCGTACGCCTCGTCGGTGTGAACTGGGACGAAGATCAACACCTGCATCCCGACGAACGTTTTCTCACGATGGTTGAATCGGCGTTACAAATTCCAGGGACGACGATTCCATCGCCGCCGCCGCAAGGTTGTCCCAAGTGGGGCGGCTATTTCGACACCAAGTGTTCACCGCTCAATCCAGCCAACTGGAACTATGGTTTTTTTGTTTATGGCACCTTCCCGATTTTTCTCACGCGGGTCGCCGCTGGCGCTTTGAGCGCAACCGGTTACGGCGAAGTGCACATCGTGGGTCGTGTGCTTTCTGCGTTGTTCGATCTCTCGACGGTGCTCATTATCTTTTTCATCGGGCGACGATTGTACGATTGGCGTGCCGGTTTGCTCGGCGCATTTTTCCTTTCGCTTGCCGCGCTCGATATTCAACAATCGCACTTTTTCACGGTGGACACGTTTACGAACGTGCCGATTCTGCTCGCGTTCTGGTTTGCGATGGACATGGCTGATGGTCGTGGCACACGCGCGTTTGTGCTCGCCGGGGTGATGTTTGGTCTCGCGCTTGCCGGGCGCATCAACATTGCGCCGTTCGCGGCGGTATTGATTGCGGCGGCATTGCTCGCGGCGTGGAAGCAATTCAGTAGCGAGGGACAAGGGGCGAGTGACGCGGCACCCGAATCACTCGTTGCGCCACGCGCGGTGTTGCATATTCCATATAAACTGATCGCCGGCATTTTTGGCAGTTTGGTCGCGCTCGGCTTGGCGACGATTCTCGTGTTTCGCATCTTGCAACCGTACGCGGCGAATGGTCCATACTTTTTATCGCCGCGTTTGCCGGAATTTGATTTGCGCGGCGGCGTGGTTGGGCTGGGACTGGAATCTATTTTATGGTGGGCGGGTGGTGTCAGCGACAAGTTTGTTGACAACATGCTCTCGATCAATGGGTTCATCACGGGCGCAGTAGATTTTCCACCGAA
>CAZPIR010000555.1:0-2870 GCA_964586085.1 uncultured Anaerolineaceae bacterium
ACAGTGCGCCAAATGCCAGAAGGGGGAGGAAGCTTGGCAATGTCGGAAGAGATGAGTGAAGCGGTGGTGGATGTTCCTGTTGGAACGGTGATGGAAACGAAACCGGTAAGTTTGAATCGGCATCTGTTTAATTTGGCGTGGCCCTCATTGATCGAAAATCTTTTACAAACGATGCTGGGATTTGTGGATTTGGTTTTTGTTGGGCAACTTGGTCCCGATGCGATTGCGGGTGTGGGGCTGGGCACGCAAACGATGTTTTTGCTCCAGGTCTTGTTTATGGGCTTGGCGGTGGGCAACACGGCGTTGGTCGCGCGCGCGGTTGGCGCGAAAGACAAAGCCGAAGCTGAACGCATCGCCAAACAATCGCTCGTGTTGGTCACACTGTTGTCGGTCGGCATTGGCACGATCGGATTTTTCTTTGCCGATGGTATCATCGGCTTGACCGGCGCCGAGCCAGGTGTGGCAAAAATCGCCGGCGGATTTTTGCGGATCATTTCCACGTTCTCGATTGTGCTTGGCGTGATGATGATTGGGGGCGGCACTCTGCGCGGCTCAGGTGACACACGCACGCCAATGGTGATCACCGGCGTCATCAATGTCATCAACATCGTCTTGGATTATTTGTTGATCTTTGGCAATTTGGGTTTCCCGCAAATGGGCGCGCTCGGTTCTGCCGTTGCGACGACGACGGCGCGCGGCGTGGGCGGTTTGTTGATTCTCTATGTGCTGTTCAAGCGTGGTTCGATTTTGAAATTACCGCTACGCGGTGGTTGGGGTTTTCATCGTGATGCAATTGCGCGCATCATCAACATCGGCGGACCGTCAGCCGTTGAGCAATTCATTATGCAGTTGGGCTTGCTTGTGTTCAGCGTGCTCGCGGTATCCCTTGGCACGAATGATCTCGCCGCGCAACAAATCGCATTCAACATTTCCGGTTTTTCTTTTTTGCCGGCATTCGCCTTTGGCGTCGCCGCGTTGACACTCGTTGGACAAAACCTGGGCGCGAAAAATCCAGAGCGCGCCGAGCAGAGCGCCATTCAGGCGCTCAAGAGTGGCACGACCTGGATGGTGTTGATGGGCGTCGGTTTTTTTATCGGGCGCAGTTTTCTGGTCGGCATTTACACGAACGATCCTGAAGTGCAACGACTCGGCGAAATGTGCATGATCTTTCTCGCGTTCGCGCAACCGTTCCAAGCCGTTTCGATTGTGCTTGGGCAGGCATTGCGCGGCGCGGGTGACACACGGGCAACGATGGTCTATACCTTTATCGGTGTCTGGGTGATGCGCGTAGGCATCGGCTACATCCTGGGTATCATCCTGGGTTTGGGTCTCTTTGGAATGTGGATTGCGTGGATGGGCGATTTTATCGCGCGCGCAGTGTTGGCGTCTTTGCGTTTTCGCGCCGGACGTTGGAAGACTTTGCGAGTGTAATCAAATGAAAATTGCTGTAGGCTCAACCAACCCGGTCAAGGTTCGCGCTGTCCGCAACGTTGCGCGCAAACTTTACCCGAATGTTGAAATTATTCCGGTCGAGGTTCCGTCCGGCGTTTCCGAGCAACCGATGGGCGATGATGAGACGCGACGGGGCGCGGTGAATCGCGCGCGTGCGGCGCGTCGTGCGGCGCGTGCCGATTGGGGTGTCGGCTTGGAGGGCGGGGCGATTGAAACGGAATTTGGGATGATGACGAATGCGTGGTGCGCGATTGTGGATCGCCAGGGGCGGGTGGGCATTGGCGGCTCGGCGAATATGTTGTTGCCCGATCGGGTCGCCGAGCGTGTGCGCGCCGGCATTGAGTTGGGTCACGCGATGGATGAGTTTGCGAGTGTCCAGGATGTGAAATACAAAATGGGCGCGATTGGCATTTTGACCCAGGGCTTGTCTGACCGGCGTCGCGCGTACGAGTTTATCGTTAAATTGGCACTGGCGCGGTTCTTGTGGCGCAACGAGTACAAGAAATAAAATCGGCAGGCAGATCACGCGTCGAGTCTATGCTCGGCGCGTGTTTTTATGTTTGCGACTTGACGTCGAATTGCATTCTGCATACACTTGCAAACAAAAATAGTTAGAAAAGGAAACTATATGACAACCAGTAAAGATACGGCGCGGGCAGTGCTCGAAGTTGTTCCCGCAATCATGCGGACGATTCGCGGTGAGATGCGCGAGTACACGTCTACCAATCTTTCGGTGCCCCAATTTCGTGCGCTCAATTTTGTGCATCGCCATCCCGCCGCGTCGCTCTCGGATGTGGCAGAGCACATTGGTTTGAGTTTGCCGGCAATGTCCAAGTTGATGGATGGCTTGGTCGTGCGCAAGCTAGTGACACGTACCAGCCACAGCGGAGATCGCCGTCGAATAACTCTGACGTTGACAGTGCGTGGAGTCGCCTTGTGGCAATCAGCGCACGACGAAACGCAAGCGTCACTCGCGCGACGGTTGGCGACATTGGATGAGCGGGACCGCGTGACGGTTGTCAACGCAATGCAACTACTCCAGCCCTTGTTTGCGCGACGACGCGCAGAGAACAACAATTGAGGCGCTTGTGAAAGACCTGCGTAAACTTTTACCTTATCTCAAACCATATTGGCGCGGCGCGATTCTATCACTTGTTTTGCTCACGACGCTCGTGTTTTTGGATTTGGCGATTCCGCGCTTGATTCAACGCATTATTGACCAGGGCATTTATCGCAACGACGAAGCGGTTGTGATTGAGACGGCGTTATTGATGGTTGGCATCTCTGTGCTCAGCACGTTGATCGCTATTGGCAACAATATCTTTTCGGTTCAGGTCGGCGAGAACACCGCGCGCGATTTGCGTGACGCGCTCTTTCTCAAAATCCAAACTTTTTCGTTCGGCAACCTTGACCAGCAA
>CAZPIR010000556.1:0-2863 GCA_964586085.1 uncultured Anaerolineaceae bacterium
CGCGGGTCGTGGATCAATCGGCGCAAGCGGCGCAACAAATCGTCGCCGGGGTCGAGCAGCAAACGATTGGCTTGGACCAAATTGTGATCGGAATGAATGACATTAATCAAGCGGCGCAACAGAGTTCGGCGGGAGCGCAACAATCGCAACAGGCGGCGCAAGATATGAACGGGCTAGCAGAGCAACTCAAGCGCGTCGTCGCGCAATACCGCATGAACTAGATTCGCATCACACCTCAAGCGAGTAAATCTTATGACTCTACAAAACACTGTAATCAAATGGCGTGATTCACTGAATGTCAAACTGTTGTTTGCGTTTTTGATGCTGGCGCTCGTGCCGATGATTATCGTCGGCGTTGTGTCGCTTTGGCAAAGCCAGAATTCCTTGACGGCGCGCATCAATGATGAGTTGGATCGCACTGCCCAAGCCCAAGCCGACGAAATCGAAATGTGGATCACCGAACGCAAGGACGACATGGTGGTGGTGGCTGGCACGGCGCGCGTGCGCACGATGGACGAGACCAAGGTTGGCGATGCGGTCAAACAATATTTCGATCAATGGGGCGTCTACGAAACCATGTTCCTCGCCATGCCCAATGGCAAAACCATGTACCGCACGGATGGCACGACGCCGCTCGATTTGAGTGACCGCGATTATTTCAAACGTGCGATGAATCGTCAGGCCGTGTTTGCCGACCCGGTTATTTCGCGCGCGAGCGGCAGTTTGACGTTTGTGGTTGCCGCGCCGATTGAAGTGGATGGCAAAGTAGTCGGCGTGATTGGCGGCACGCTGCCGACCACGCGCATCACCAAACTATTGCAAGCCGGGCAAATGGGCAAAACTGGCGAAGCATACTTGATTGACCGCAACGCTTTTCTGATTACGCCCTCGCGTTTCGATACGGACTTGAAGCGGGCGGGCTTGATTAAAACTCGTTCCGAATTAGAACTGCAACTCAAGCACGACGTTGCGCGCGCTGTATTGGCAGGCGAATCCGGCGTGAGCCAGTACACTAACTATCGCAATCAAATGGTGTTGGGTTCCTACCATCCCATTCCAGGTATGAGTTGGGGTTTGTTGTCCGAGCAAAATGTAGAAGAAGCATTTGCCGACGTGAATAATTTGCGTTTGATCGTTCTGGGCTTGGTTGTGTTGGCGGGTCTCGCGGTTACAGTGGCGGCGTGGTTTATTGCTCAGGCAATTACGTTGCCGTTGGGCAAAACCGTGACGATGATTCAAGAGATGGGCAAGGGGCATCTGGGCATGCGGCTCGACCTGGACAGCCGCGACGAAATTGGTGTGATGGCGCGCGCGATGAACGAATTCGCGGACATGCTCCAACATTCGGTCAATTCCACGCTTGCGCAAATCGCCGACGGTAATTTGAATGTCCAAGTGCGCTTTGCCGATGCGCAGGATGAACTTGCGGCGGCAGAACAAAAAATCGTCACGGCTCTGTGCGGGCTGGTCAGCGAAGCAACTTTGCTTTCCCAGTCGGCAGTCGAAGGCAAACTTGCCATGCGCGGCGATGTGTCGAAATTCCAGGGCGGTTATCGTGAGATTGTCCAGGGCGTCAACGACACGCTCGACGCGGTGATCGGTCCCTTGAACGTCGCCGCCGAGTACGTGGATCGCATCGCCAAAGGCGATATCCCGGCGAAAATCACGGCGCAGTACAATGGCGATTTCAACGAGATCAAAATCAACATCAACACGCTCATCGAAACGCTCGACACGTTTGTGGCGGAGATGGATGCGATGAGTCGCGCGCAAAACGCCGGCGACCTGGATGCCAAAATTCCGGTCGAGAAATTCAATGGCGCGTATCGCGTGATGGCGCAAGGCGTGGTTGACCAGGTTTTTGAGCACATTCGCATCAAACGCCAAATTGTCGAGGTGGTGGGCAGGTACGGCGAAGGCGATTTTACTGCTACGATGGAACGCTTGCCCGGCAAAAAAGTGTTCATCAATCAAAAATTGGATATGGTGCAAAACACGTTGCGCTTGTTGACCAACGAAACAACTCTGCTGGTGCAAGCGGCGGTCGAAGGCAAACTGGCAACTCGCGCAGATGCCCGCAAGTTCAAAGGTGATTGGGCAAAATTAGTGCAAGGGATGAACGACACGCTCGACGCGGTGATTGGTCCGTTGAACGTTGCCGCCGAGTACGTGGATCGCATTGCCAAGGGCGACATTCCGGCAAAAATCACCGACAAGTACAACGGCGATTTCAACGAAATCAAAAACAACCTGAACCAATGTATTGATGAAATCAATGCTTTGGTGGACGACATTACTGTTTTAACGTGCGCGGGCGCCGAAGGCAAACTTTCGGTGCGCGATGATGTGGCGACGAATCACGGCGTCTTTCGCGACATTATGCAGGGCATCAACACTTTGCTCGACAGTGTTGTGTCGCCGATTTCTGAAACCAAAACCGTACTCGCGCAAATTGCGCAAGGTGACCTGACTGTACGGATGAATGGAAATTACCAGGGCGATTTTGCGGTGCTCAAGGACAGCATCGAACAAATGGTGGTCGGTCTCAAGAGCGTTGCCGCGCAAACGCAACAGAGTGCATCGTCCATCGGTTCGGCAACGGCGCAAATTCTCGCGTCGTCCACGCAGATGGCGAGCACGACGCGCGAGCAGGCGAGCGCGGTGAACCAGGTGTCGAGTACGGTACGCGAGATCAAAGCATCTGCCGAGCAAGTTGCACAACGCGCGCAGAGTGTTGCCGAGCAAGCCACGCGTGCAAGCGAAGCGGCGCAACGCGGCAGTGAAGCGGTTGGCGCGGCGATGAATGGCATGGACGATATTCGCGGCAAGGTCGAAGCAATTGCGGAAAACATTCTCGCGCTGT
>CAZPIR010000557.1:0-2862 GCA_964586085.1 uncultured Anaerolineaceae bacterium
CGCGCCCAGTACGAACGTGCGCTCGCGTTGCACCGGCTTTTTGCTTCACCGATTCAAACGCGCGACGATTTGACCGGGGTCTCGATCGGCATTGCGCTCGTGTTCGAGTTGATGTTGATCTTTACGCAACTCTTTGTGTTCGCGCTCGTGTTCCCGCTTGTCGCGCTCGCGGCGTGGTTACTTTTGCGGGTGAACCTTGACCCGGTGCGTCGCTTGCTCGCTCTGCTCATCATCGCCGCGTTGATGATGACCTTGATGGTCGAGGTCATTACCTACAAGGGCGACATTGGGCGTATGAACACGGTGTTCAAATTTTATTTGCAGGTCTGGGTATTTCTGGCGATTTCCTCAGCCGTGGGCATTGCGTATTTTTGGCGACAGATATGGCGCTCGGTATTTGCATACGGCTGGTTTGCAATTTTCGGCGTCCTGGTTTTTATCGGCTTGCTCTATCCGGTGACGGCGACGACCGCCAAAATGCATGACCGTTTCACGCCAGATTCACCGCCGGGCTTGAACGGTATGGATTACATGAAGACGGCGCTCTACAATGACAACAATCGCGCTTTGCCGTTGATGTACGACCGTGACGCGATTTTGTGGATGCGCGAAAACATTCCTGGTTCGCCGGTTGTGTTAGAGGGCAATGCGCCGTTGTATCATTGGGGTTCGCGCGTTTCGATTTACACCGGCTTGCCGACCGTGATTGGCTGGGACTGGCATCAAAAACAACAACGCTCGATTGTAGACGGCGGGATCATTGATCGGCGTATTGATGCGGTGCGCGCAATTTATAACACGCGTGATGCGAACGATGCGCTCGCCAATCTTAAACGTTTTCGCGTGCAGTACATTTACGTGGGCGAGATGGAGCGCGCGTTCTACGATGCAACTGGACTGAGCAAGTTCGATGTGATGGTCAAGCAAGGACAGTTGGAACTCGCGTACCAAAATGAGCAGGTCAAACTTTACAAAGTCAAAAATTGATTTAGGTTTGGGCATCACCGGTTTCGCACTCGTGCTGGGCTTGCTACTCTTGTGGTCAACACGCATCGCGAACGCGCAAGCGCAACCAGCGTCCGACCTGGGACGCGGGTTTGCGTCGCGACCGGCGGATACGGTCACGAGTACCTTGTTTTTTCCGGTGATTGGCAAGGGCATTCGACCGCCCGGTTGTTACATCGCCGGCGAAACGTACAACACGGTCACGATTATTTCCACGCCGACTGAGCGTCCCGCCGAAGCGCACGCCGATTTGAATCTGGCTCTGCGCGGCTATATCACGACGACGGCGACACTCGGACTGGTGGACATTGGCGGCGGCTCGGATGCGAATGCGCCGCAACTGTACAACTTGTTCCAGGACACGCGCACGCCGACGTTCACGGTCGCGTATCGCGTGTACGATTGGAACTGGGCGTGCAACTGTCGCGGTGCACCGTTGACGACTTGGGATGTCACGCTCGCCGGCATGGCGACGACAAAAGATGAAATCATCCGTGTGCCTGGGTCGGGTTACGACATTGGTCGTTTGCCGAACGGTTTTGAAGTGATGGTGTTGTACGCCGCGCCGAATCGTGTGACGCTCAAGTACACGCGCGAAGATAACGTCGTGTCGGGTTACACGGTTCACATTGAAAACATTTGTGTCGAGCCAACGTTGTTGAGTTTATACAACACGATGAATGCGGCGGGGCGCGCCTCATTGCCCGCGCTCTATGCGGGGCAGGGTATCGGGCGTGCAGTGGGCAATCAAATCGGCGTGGCGATTCGCGACACCGGACAATTTATGGACCCGCGTTCGAGGAAAGATTGGTGGATTGGACGATGATTTTGGATTTTGCATTTTGGATTTTCGATCGGACGCGCGCGAACTTGGCGCGCAGCATATTCGGCTTGATGTTGGTGGCATTGCTGATTTTTGTGGTGACGCCGACGTACGCGCAGACAACGCAACCGCAGGCGACCTTGTTGCCGGGTCAACGCGCGCAGTGGCGTTTCGATTACACCGGCGACAATTCGGCGATTCGCGTCGCGTTCAATTCGCCGGGCGCGTATCGTGTAACGATGGAAATTTTTACGCCCGATCAAATCGCGGCGATGCAACGCGGCGAACAACCCAAGCCGGTTGGTCTCGGCACACCGACACGTGAGATTACCTTGTTCTGGTCGGGCGCGTTTCGCGCGGGCGGCACGTACAACGTCATCATTGATAACGGCGGCGAATACCCGATCAACTATCGTCTCGAAATTCAAGGTTCGGGTGTGAGCGGCGCGGCACAAATTTTTTCCCAAGCCGCCGCGCCAGCGTCGAACATGGTTGAGCAAGCCGGACGCAAGTTCATCACCGCGAATCTTTCTTCGACGACGAATCAGGGCGAATTGAAATTGCCGATTCCCGCAGAACCAGCGCAATGCACGCGCCCGAATCAGATTCCCCAAGTGATTCAATCGTCCATTAAATTGTGTCCCGGCGAAACATACCCGCCGCTTAAAGTTTCCGGCAACAACATCGCACTCTTTGGCGACCCGGCGCGACAATCCATCGTGACCGGTAATCCGCGCCAATTCGCCATCACGGCGGAAGGCAACAACATTTGGATTGACGGCATTACGGTGCAAGCGAAAACCGATCCGAAAGACGCCGGCGCGTGGTTGTGTCAGTACGATGAATGCACCTTCGCCACACGACCAACGCCAACGACGATCAATGGCGGACTCGCGTACGGTGGCGGCATTTTGCTCAAAGCGTCGAACTCGACCGTGCACAATGTGCTGGTGCGTGGTGGGACGATTGGCATTGCGACGGTCAACGGCAATGCGAACAACATCATCAACAATCAACTCAACGACCTGAATGGT
>CAZPIR010000558.1:0-2851 GCA_964586085.1 uncultured Anaerolineaceae bacterium
AAATTTGTGCGGCAGAATAAATCCCAGTCGTCCGCGCTCGTTCAGCAAACTCAAACCACGTTCGACAAACACAACGTAAATGTCATAGTTGCCCGCGCTCGCCGCCGTGTATTTCTCTTTGTAAAATTCAACTTCGGTTGGCGCCCATTCCTTCATCGTTTGAATTCGGATGTACGGCGGATTCCCAATCACCGCGTCAAAGCCGCGCGCGTCGGCGTCCCAGACCTGACGGGTTTTCAAAAACCCGTCAGGTCTTTGCCCCACCGCGTCAAAACCTTGTTCTTCCTTTGCGTTCTTTGCGCCTTCGCGGTTCAATCCCGCGCGGTTAAATACACCCGCAAACTCGCTCGCCCAATCAAACGGTTTCACGCGCCGCAATTCCGCGTCGTCCACACACAAATAATCCGTGCCGATCAAACTGTTGCCGCATTTGATATTCGCGGACAAATCCGGCAATAGCGTTTGATTAAACAACGTCCGCTCGTGATGCGCCTCATCGCTCCGCGTGTCCTCCAACGCCTTGAGCGACAGCGATAGCCGCGTCACCTCGACGGCTTGCGGGTCAATGTCCACGCCGAAAATGTTGTTGAGCAAAATTTGGCGTTTGAGTTTCGCCGTGAGCCGCACGCGCCCATCCTCGTCGCGATAGTAGGCGTCAACCGCCGACGAAGGACGAACGACCAAGGACGAACGCGCGCCACTGGCTTTCGTCTTTCGTCCTTCGTCCTCGGTCGCATAATACGTGCGATGCCACTCGATCAACGCCGCGTACGCGCCGAGCAAAAACGAACCCGACCCGCACGCGGGATCGAGAATTTTCAACTGCGCCACGTCTGCTGGAGTTTTGCAATCAGCGAGCAACTTGCCGACGGTCTGTTTCACAATGTACTCGACGATGTACTGCGGCGTGTAATAAACACCGCCGGCTTTGCGAACCTCCGGCTTGTCCTCGATTTTCACGCGCGCGTCCGTCGCGTGAACAACGCGACCCAGGAAACGTTCATAGATCGTGCCGAGGATTTCGACCGGCAAAACGGCAAAGTTGTACGGCGAATTTTCCGGTTGCAGGTCCGCGATGATTTCACGCACGACCTGGTTGCTGACTGCCACCGTTTCGAGTTCGGCGCGCGGCGCAAAAATACTGCCGTTGTACATCGCGTTCAATTCAGCGAACAAATTTTTACATGCGGCAAACCAGCCGCGATTGTTTTCGGACAAGCCATCGCGCTCGACCAATTCTGCCATCTGCTTGAGATAATCCTGCTCGATCTCGCGGTCGCTCAAGACCTTGACGAAGATGAGGCGATCAATCAACAATTGCACCGCCGCCGTCAACACCTCGCCGCCGAGTGATGGATTGTTTTTCTTCATGTCCTTGGCGAGACGCACGCGCCAACCGGCTTTTTCGTCATCGAGCGCGGCGAGGAATGCCTTGTCCGGTGGAATGCGATTTGCCTTCGCTTGCTTGGTCGTCAGTTTGCGCGCCCAAATACCGGTTGTGCGTTCGCGCAACGTCCCCAGCACATTGTCGCGCTCGAACAAATCCCACAACTCGTCAAAACGTTCGACGTAATCGGTGTACCGCCAATCGAGCACGCGCAGAGTGGTGAGCGCGTGTGGCTTGACGAGTTGCGTGCAATCGAGGACGACAAATTCCTGGAAATCGGTGAGGATGGCGAAATCAATTTTTTTCGAGGGCGCATTGTTCTGCGTCGAGTACGCGTACGCATAGACCTGGTTGAGCCAGCGCGTGTCGTGCATGTCGTACTTGGCTTTTTTCGCGTCCATCACAAACAATTGTTGCCCGTCGAGTTGCAAAATGTAATCGGGGCGATTGCCCTCGCGCATCGTGCGTTGCAACACAAATTCCCACTGCGGCTCGGACAAGCCGGTATTGTCCACATTCCAATTCAAGTACCGAAAAAGCGGGCGCACAAAATTATTTTCGATCATCGCCTCTTCGGAATGGACGAGTGTGGCTTCGCTCTGTTGAAATTGTTGCACGAGTTGCGCGATGTGTTCGCGCGCTTGGTCGCGGGTATAGTTTGGCATGGCGCAAGTATAGCGTGATTAAAAATCCAGGTCAAACCCGTTGAGGATTCCACACGCCGACCGTTTGCGGAATTGACGCTGCTTTGATACAATGCCGCGCGGAGAAAACAACTCGATGCGTTTTGATATCTTTACCCTGTTCCCGGAAATGTTCGCCGGCATTTTTGACGAGAGCATTCTCAAGCGCGCGCGCCAAGCCAACCTGCTCGACGTTGCTCTGCACGACATTCGCGACCACGCGACCGGCAAGCATCACGTCACGGACGATTATCCGTACGCCGGCGGCGGCGGCATGGTGATGAAACCCGATCCGATCTTTGCTTCGGTCGAAGCTGTGCTCGGCGAGGCGCGCCCGCCGGTGATTTTGCTCACACCCCAAGGGCGCGTGTTCAATCAGCAAATCGCGTTTGAGCTTGCGCAACAGCCACGCATCGCCATGATCTGCGGACACTATGAAGGCGTGGACGAACGCGTGCGCGAACATCTCGTCACCGATGAACTTTCGATTGGCGATTATGTGTTGACCGGCGGCGAAATTCCGGCGATGGTGATTGTGGATGCCATCGCGCGCTTGATTCCGGGCGTCCTGGGTGATCCCGCCGCGCCGATCAAAGATTCGCACGCGTCGGGTTTGCTCGAAGGACCGCATTACACGCGCCCCGCCGAGTTTCGCGGCTGGCGCGTGCCCGACGCGCTCCTCTCCGGCAACCACGCCCACATTGCGATTTGGCGACGCCAGGAATCGTTGCGGCGCACATTCGAACGCCGTCCCGATTTATTGCGCAAGACGGAACTCTCG
>CAZPIR010000559.1:0-2845 GCA_964586085.1 uncultured Anaerolineaceae bacterium
CGAACGATTGCTGAACGATGCCGCCGTCGCGACGACCTGGGACGTGTCATTGACCGCCGTGCCACTCCACAAACCAAACGTCACGTCGGAGAGTACGAGCGCGTGCCCGATGACCGGATAAACAATCACCGCGATGAGACCAAACAACGTAATCATTGCCACCGCAAAACTCAGGTCTTCTTCCTTGGCTTCGATGAGCGGCGCGACAGCGACAATCGCCGAGTTGCCGCAAATCGCCGTGCCAATACCGATGAGCGCGGTGAGTTTGCGCGGAATGCCTAGCCCGCGACCAACGAGAAACGCGAGACCGAGCGCGAACGCGATACAAAAAATAATCAGTGCAAGCGCAGTCAAACCGGTTGCCGCGACATCCTGCAGACTCAAACGCAAGCCGAGCAAAATAATGCCCAGTCGCAAAATTCGATTGAGCGCAAATTTCGCGCCAGCTTCGACGGATGCAGGCAAACGCATCGTATTCCGAATCAACAAACCCAACAACATCGCAATCAAAATTTCGCTGATCGCTTTCGTCAACATCGCATTCGGGATGAGATCGTGGAGAACACGACTAATCACAGCGACGACAACGACGACAATCAATCCTATCCACGCGCGCGATAATTCCTGCGCAATTTTTTTCCATTCGGTAAACAGAGCAATCATTCAATTTCCAATTGGGCGTAAAACGTGATGCGTGAAACGTGGTCCGTTGTTCACGCACCACGCGTCACGCATCACGACTCGCATACGGGTTATGCAGATCGGTAGAGCTTCGTCAACACAAACTCATTGTGGCGCAGAACTTCAGCCGCCGTGAAGCGACCGTTGATCGTGCGTTCGAGCATTTGCAGAGCCAGGTCAGCCGCTTGATCGAGATTGATCTCGATGCGCAGGAGACCGGTCAAATCAACGTCAATGTGCTCGCTCATCGTCGCGACCGTCAACGGGTTCGCGGACAATTTCATCACGGGGATCACCGGGTTGCCGATGACGTTACCTTGTCCCGTCGTGAAATAGTGGACGACCGAGCCGGCGGCGGCGCAGAGCGTCACCATTTCGGCGGCGGCAGACGACGAGTCCATAAAACTCAACCCAGGTTTGCGCGGCTCTTCAGCGGGATCGAGATAGTCCACGATCTTGCAACGGCCGGCTTTTTGAATGTTGCCGAGCGCTTTTTCTTCGATGGTCGTCAAGCCGCCGCGAATGTTGCCTTCGGTCGGTTGCGAACCTTGGAGAGAAACGCCCTGGGATTCGATCAGGTTTTGATAATCGTCAAACGCCGCTTTGAACTTGGCGGCAATTTCCGGCGTGGCGCATTGTTGCATAATGATGTCTTCGCCGCCGGTTACTTCGGTCGTTTCGCCAAAGATCAAGGTCGCGCCTGCATCCGCAAGGCGTTCGAACGTGCGACCGACGGTCGGGTTCGACGCGAGACCCGAGGTCGTGTCCGATTCGCCGCACTTGGTGCTCATCGTCAATTCCTTGACGGTGAACGGCGTGCGCGCGATCTCGGTCGCATAATGCACAAATTCTTTCGCTTTGCGCGACGCGGCTTCAATCGTTTTGTGATCGCCACTGCGCTCAATCGCGAACCCGGCGACGGGCTTGCCGGTCTTGGCAATTTCTTTGACGATGCGGTCCGTCCACACCGGCTCGATGCCAATGACAATCGCGGCGGCGCAGTTGGGATTGCGACCTTGACCCGCGAGCGTGCGGAAAGTCAGGTCGAGGTCTTTGCCGAATTGCAAACGACCGTACGGGTGCGGCAACGCCATCGTGCCACGCACGTTGTGCGCCACACCTTCGGCGGCGGCATTCGAAAGATCATCCACTGGGATGATGAGCACGTAATTGCGCACGCCGAAACGTCCATCGGGTCGGCGATAGCCGGTAAATTTGAGGTCTTGTGGCTTGATCATTATAACCACCTTTTCGTTTTGAGATTGTGCGTATGCACGTGTGCACCACGCACTGCGGCTTGCGTCGCATAACCAATCGCGCGACCGTACTCGATCACATCTTTGCCTTGCGCAATGTCACTCATCGCAACCTTGTGTCCGAGTGGAACATCGTTGACCATTTTGATGTTCGTCACAAATTGACCTTCGAGCGTCACCGAGCCAATTTCTTCGCCCGATTTCAAATCGCGCACCGCCACGCCGACATCGTCGGTGGGTTCGTGCAACAAAATTCCGTGAGCCATACCTTTCCTCCTTGGAGTTGTATTTCCGTAATCAGTATTCAGTGTTCAGGATTCAGTTGACAATACAAACTGTCTGCTGACCACTGTTTACTGTTTTACACATCACTATCTTCCAACGCCACATTTACCGCGCGCGTTTTGAACTGCAACCACATTCCACGCGCAATCGAACTGAGTGCGATGAGCATAAACACCAGCGAGATCGGTCGCGTGAAAAAGATCACTGGCGAACCGTGCGACAGCACGAGCGATTGCATCAACGACGTTTCGAGCAATTTCGCGAGCACTGCCGCAAGCACGAGCGGCGCAATCGGGAAACCAAACTTGCGCATCACGTACCCAATCACGCCGAACAGAATCACGATCCAAATGTCGAGCATCTGAAAGCGCAACGAGTACGCGCCGATGAACGTGAAGGCGACAATGAGCGGACCCAGGATTGGGAATGGAATCAACGCCATCCGCGCCCAAATGCCCACAAGCGGCAGATTCAAAATCAGCAACATCACATTGCCGATGTACATACTCGCGATGATCATCCACAACAATTGCGGTTGCTCGGTCATCAAGAGCGGACCCGGTTGCAAGCCGTACATCATAAATCCGCCGAGCAGAACGGCGAGCGCTGGACCGGATGGAATG
>CAZPIR010000560.1:0-2842 GCA_964586085.1 uncultured Anaerolineaceae bacterium
CTTTGAGCCGTTGGACGGTGGCGAATGGCAATCCAACGGGGCACAATCCCACCGCTGTCACGCTTTCATCGTTCAAGGCAAATCCACCAGCGTTCGATCTGGCGCGATGGTTCGCCGAAATCCTGGGGCAATGGTTACGGTAAGATTGAATCGCATCGAACACTAACACGCAGCAAAAGTAATTCAAACGGCGAGGAAAAATTCCTCGTCGTTTTGATTTTCCAAAAATGATTTGACGCAAATGCGGCGTGATGATAAACTGATGCGGCTTGAAACGCTTGAGCTTTTCAAGCATCTAACTGCTGTACGTGATATTCCAACAATTGCACTGGAGAAAATGTAATGAGCGATCAAAATTATGATCTCGTCGTACTCGGTGGTGGACCGGGCGGATATGTTGCCGCAATTCGCGCGGCGCAACTGAGCATGAAAGTCGCGCTCGTCGAACGCGACAACCTGGGCGGCGTGTGCTTGAACTGGGGATGTGTGCCAACCAAGGCGTTGCTCAAAAACGCGAACGTCGTCGAGACGATTCGGCACGCGAACGATTTTGGCATCCAGGTCGAAAAATTCAGCGCGGATTTTGGCGCGGCAATTTCGCGCAGTCGTGTGGTGTCGAACCGCCTCGTCAAGGGCGTCGAGTTCTTGATGAAGAAAAATAAAATCGAGGTCGTCAAAGGCGAAGGCGTTTTCACGTCCGCCAATCGCATCGAAATCAAAGCGGATGGACGCGGGTTGACCGCGAAAAATATCATCATCGCCACCGGCGCGCGTGCGATTACGATTCCGGGTTTGCCACTCGATGGCAAGGATGTCATCACCTCGCGCGAAGCGCTCGAACTGCGCGAACTGCCCTCACCCATCGTCATCGTCGGCGCGGGACCCATCGGCATGGAATTTGCGTACATCTATCGCGCGTACGGCGCGGACGTGACCGTCGTCGAAATGTTGCCGCACCTCCTGCCGCGCGAAGACCCCGAAGTGAGCGCGGTCATCGAAAAACAAGTTGGCAAGCTGGGCATCAATTTCCGCGTCAACACCAAGGTCGAGAGCGCGGAAAAAGTGGACGGCAAGGTCGTGCTCAAGGTGTCGAGCGAAGGCAAGACCGAAACTATCGAGGCGCAAAAAGTGTTGGTCGCGATTTCGGTACGACCGAATACCGAAAACCTGGGTCTCGAATCGGTCGGCGTGAAACTGACACGCGGCGCGATTGATGTGAACGACATGATGCAGACGAACGTGCCGAGCATTTACGCGATTGGCGATGTGACGATGAAATTACCACTCGCACACGTCGCGTCGCATCAAGGTGTCATCGCCGCCGAAGCGATTGCCGGCAAAAATCCGCACGCGCTCGATTTGAACAACGTGCCGCGTTGCACGTACTGCACGCCTCAGGTCGCGTCGCTCGGCTTGACCGAACAGCAAGCCAAAGAAGCCGGGCACGAAGTGAGCATCGGCAAATTTAATTTCCGCGCAAACGGCAAAGCGCTCGGCATCAACGAGTACGAAGGATTCGTGAAACTCGTCGTGGACAAAAAGTACGGCGAAATTCTCGGCGCGCATTTAGTCGGTCCCGAAGTCACCGACCTGACCGGCGAATTGTCGCTCGCGAAATCCATGGAACTCACACCGGCAGAACTCGCGCACGCGGTTCACGCGCACCCGACCTTGACCGAAGCCATCGCCGAAGCCGCACTCGATTCGATGGGCATCGCAATTCATCAATAAGTTCAAAGTAAAAAGGCAAAAGCTAAACGTGAAGAGAATCGCCATCATCGGCGGCGGATTTGCCGGCATGACCGCCGCGTACGAATTACAAAAACTCGGCTATCAAACATTTTTGTTCGAGCGCATGTCCGAACTCGGCGGGCTCGCAAGCACGTTTCCGATTGAAGGCACGCGGCTCGAACGCGGCTATCATCACTGGTTCACCAGCGACACGCACATCGTCGGACAGATGCAAGAACTGGGTCTCGGTGATCGCGTGCAATGGATTCCGTCGAAAACCGGGTGGTTCGAGAACGGCAAAATCTGGAACATGGTCACGCCCGTGGATGTGCTTCGGCTCGGCACGATTCCGTTTATTGATCGCCTGCGTCTTGGCATGTCAGTCGCGTATCTCACCTACTTGCAATCGAGCAAGAGCAATCTCACCAAGTACGAACAAATCACCGCGATGGAGTGGTGGAAAAAGTACGGCGGCACTGCGGTGTGGGACAAGGTGTGGAATCCGATGTTTCGCGGCAAGTTCGGCACGGAAGCCGAACGCATTTCGATGGTGTACATTTGGTACAAGATCGTTTTGCGCATTGGCTCGCGGCGCGGCGTGAGCAAGGAAGAGCTGGGTTATCCGCGTGGCTCGTTCCAAGTGTTAATTGACGCACTCGAAAACGCCATCAAGAAACTCGGCGGCAAAATGTATCTCGGCACAACCGTGAAACGCATCGTCGTCGAAAACGGCATCGCGACCGGTTTGCAATTGGCGGACGACGCAACTTCACAAGCAACGCAAAGAGAATTGGGCAATACCAAGTTCGATAAAATCATTTGCACCGCGCCATCATTCGCAACATTGAAAATGATTGACGAATTTCCGCGCGAGTACGTCGCCAAGATGAACGCGGCAAAATACATGGCGGCAGTTTTGCTCGTGCTGAAATTAAAGCAACCCGTCACACGAATTTATTGGATGAACATCGCCGACCGTTCGATTCCGTTCGTCGCGACGATTGAGCAGACCAATTTCCTCTCGCCGGAAATTTACAACAACAAACGCATTCTCTATGTGTCGAATTATCTCGACGCGTCCAGCCCCTACTTTCAAATGTCGCGCGACGAA
>CAZPIR010000561.1:0-2840 GCA_964586085.1 uncultured Anaerolineaceae bacterium
TTTCCCAGCAAAAATATTTTCTATTTCCAAACCTCTCACCTCAGTAGCATTACGCTAAGATCAGACCAGATAGATTTATAAAATTTCTTTGGTCTCATTCACGTAAAACATCTAATTGTTGTTCATACACACCGTACTGGGCGCTATCCTCTTACTCCCAGACCTCTTTGTACCGAAAACACCCGGTCACGTGATCGTTCACCATCCCAGCGGCTTGCATGAACGCATAGCAAATCGTCGAGCCGACGAACTTGAAACCGCGCGCTTGCAAATCCTTGCTCATCGCGTCCGACTCGGCGGTTTTTGCCGGGATTTCTTGCATCGTTTTGAATTTGTGGTGAATCGTCTTGCCGCCGGTGAATTGCCAGATGTATTGGTCGAACGAGCCGAATTCTTTTTGCACCACGAGAAAACATTTCGCATTCTCTATCGTCGCCGCAATCTTGAGCCGATTGCGAACGATGCCGACATCCGCAAGCAAACGTGCCGTGTCTTTTTCTGTGTACTTGCTGATTCTGCGCGCGTCGAAATTGTGGAATGCCTTGCGAAAATTCTCGCGCTTGTTCAAAATGATTTGCCACGACAAGCCCGCTTGGAACGCATCGAGTACGAGAAATTCAAAGAGCTTGCGGTCGTCGTGCACCGGCGTGCCCCACTCTTCGTCGTGATATTTCGTCATCAATTCATTGTTGCCAGGCCATTCACAGCGTTTCATCGTAACTCCTTTTTCCAAAACGTCGGTATGCGTTTGGTGTAATTGGTTTTTTCCGCGCCAAGAAATTTTGCAAATGCATTAATCGTTTTGCCAATCGCGCGCCCGGCATTCCGCGGCGCATCATCCTCGGCATAAATCGCGTTGACGACGAACTGGTTTTGTTCCCGATCCATTTTGGAATCCATGCGCCCAATCAGTCGGTCGCCGTGCAAAATCGGCAGGACGTAATAACCATATTTGCGTTTCGCGGCAGGCACGTAAATTTCCATCGTGTAATCGAAATTGAAAAGCAATTTCGTGCGCGCGCGATCACAAATCAAATTGTCGAACGGCGAAAGCAACGTCGTGCGCGGTTGCCATTTCGCATCGAGCAAAGGAATGTCGTCCGTGTGAATGTACCACTCGCCCGGCTTGTCAGCGATCTCAACACGCGCGATGCGTTTTTCTTTTTCGAGTTCGGCAAGCACGCGATTCAAATTCGGATAGCGTCCGCGAATAAAATGATTTTGAATTTGGCGTGGCGTTGCCACGCCAAGTGCGCGCAGAGATTTTTGGACAGCAAATCGTTCGATTTCTAACACGCTCCATTTTTCGCGCGGTGTCCAGGTCGGCAATAAATTTTTCGACAAGCCCCAAGTCTTTTGAATGCCCGCTCGCTCAGCAACCATCGTCGTGCCCTGCATCCACAAAAAATCGAGCATCCGTCCGACGGTGCGCCCTGAGGTCCAACCGGTCGAAACCCAGGCACGCGACGAGTCGCCACTCTCACCCAGGTCGCGTGAAAGCATTGGACCGTTGCGCCGAATCTGCGCGAGGATGCGTCGGCGCATCGCATCGTTTTTTTGAATCCACGCGCGCACGCGTTGCGACCACGCCGAATCGCCCCGGGCATAGCCGCGCATCATCGCGCTGTAAACCGGGTATTCCTCGGCGAGAACGATGCTCGCGCAGTGCGCCCAGTACTCGAATAATTTTCGTTCGCGCCACATCAAATTATCAAATTGCGCGGGATCAAAATTACCGAGCCGACTCCACAACACAATTTGATGACTGCGCGCAACCACATTGATGGGATCAATTTGCACGCATCCCAGGTCGCGGATGAGACTGAGCATATCAGAGGCGTACTTACCGGCAAGATGTTGTTTGTTGATCGCGAGGCGACGAGCTTGAGTGATTGAAATTTTCATGGTAATTCGATGTGATGACCAGCACGCATCAAAACCTGCATCGCGTGGTCGAGTGAAATTTGTTTGACCAGAATGTAATCGGTATCAAATGTCGAAATCGCAAAAATCGAAATGCCTGCCTCGGCGAGCGGCGCGGCAAGCGAAGCGAGAATGCCGGTCAATCCAAAATCGAGTTGACCCACTACGCGGAGCGCGCGCCAATCACGTTCGCATTGAATTGTGTCCGGCAGATTTTCTTGCGCGCACACAATCGAAAGCTCGTCATGCGTGCGCGTGATTGAAACAAATTCGCCACGCGCCCAATTTGGGAGCGGCACATCAGCCGGCAAACGACACACGGCAAAATTTTCCGGCAACACCAGCAAGGTCAATGTGCTCATCGTCGAATCAACGGCAGAAAATCAAACGGACTCGCGCTCGACACTCGCCCGGTCGCCGGGAAACTATTATCATCGTCGTTCGTCTCGACCACAAAGCCATGCGCCAAACTGCACAGCGTGCCGCTCGAATCATCACAAATATCTAACTGCGCGTAAAAACTGTGCTCGCCCGGCGCAACCCAGCAATCTATCGGCACGCTGACACTTTCGCCAATGCCCAGTGCATAGACCCAGCTCCAACTCGTACCGCCGCCAAGCGCTGGGCAGTTGCCGGGATCGTTGCGACCCAAGGGCGGGCGATCCACGTACACATCCACATAGAAAAAGTAACTGCCGGTTTCAGCATCGGGCGCGCGCAAGTTCGCCGGACGCGTCCGGCGTCCACCTGATTGTTGACCGACCTGCACCTGGGATTGCGGCGCGCGATTGAACGATTGCGTACCCAGGTTGCTGACTCGGACAGAAATAGTTTTGGTCATATAGTCGGTCGTGAGAACCGCAACATCATCATGCCATCTACAAACATACGGAGCGCCGATTGCCCGGAACCATATT
>CAZPIR010000562.1:0-2831 GCA_964586085.1 uncultured Anaerolineaceae bacterium
GTCCACTTGCAAGCCCGAATCATCCGCGAGCGTGAGCAAGCCACTCCCGCGTGCGTACTCGGTCGCTTTGAGGCGCGCATTCTCGGCGAAGGTTTCGCCGGTTTCTTCAACATCATCGCGAATGCCCACGTCGTCCAGCGTGAGCAGTTCAAATGGCAAATCGGCGAACAGTTCTTGATACTCGCGGAGCTTGCCGCGATTGTGGGTGGCAATTAAAAGTTGCATGGCTTTTCCAAATTGGGTTGTAATTGCTTTGCGCGATGGACGCTTGACCATCTCAACCAATCGCGCTAAAATGCGAGTACGTTAATCGAACACGTCAAGACACGTTGGGGGATATTGTGGAAATTTTCGTTGCGATTCTTTTGCTACTAGTCATTTTTCTTGGTGGCTGGCTGGTCTTTCTCGAATTGCGTTATCAAAAACTCGCCGCGTCATTTCGCGCGGTGATGACCGGACGCGCCGGCGCTGACCTGGAATCTATTTTGATGGATTACATTGCGCGTATGGATCGCGTGGAGCACGTTTCACAAACCGTCGAGCAACATCTTTTGCACATCGAAGGCAAACTGCCGTTTGTCGTGCAACACGTCGGCGTCGTGCGCTTTAATCCGTTTTCCGATAAAGGCATGGGCGGCGATCAAAGTTTTGTCGTCGCCGTGCTTGATGATCACTCGGACGGATTTGTGTTCAGCGGCTTGCACTCGCGTAACGATGTGCGCGTGTATGCCAAGCCGGTCGTCGGCGGACAGTCCACGTACACCTTGACCTCAGAAGAAAAAGAAGCCATTGCCCGCGCGATGAGACCGCGCACGTAATTTTTGATTGCGGATTTTAGATTGACTACCGTTGAAACAAAACAATTTGCTTCAACGGTTTTTATTTTGCCCTGTGTCAATCGCAAATCAAAAATCCAAAATCTAAAATTTTAATTCGCTGTCGCCAACTCAACGTTGCGTGGTCGCGCCGGACGCGCGTGCCAAATGCTCAACGCACCGGTGAAACCAAAACTCGCCGCGTACAAAAGCAGGTAGGGCAAAGTCCAGTACGCGTGTTGTTGCCACGCAATCGCCGCGCCAATCAACGCGTACACCGCGAGCACGCACTCGCCGAGCGTTTCCCAGCCCAGCGTCAACGCGTACCGTTTTTCGCCCCACGAATCGCTGTCCGCCGCGATGCTGAATTTCGGCGTGCGTCGGAACGTGTTGCCGCGCCGCGTGAATGCCTGGAAAACTGCAATCGAATTGTTCAATGCCAAGCCGGTGCCGAGCAATAACAAGACACCAAAGTAACGCATCCGCGCAAGCCAATCGGGATACAACGCGCGTTGCGACATGCCGTAAATCGTCACGGGACCGAGCATTGCCACGCTGAACACGGTCAACGCATCGGCGAACTGGACACGCCACGCGACGAGTGGCACGAGCGCAATCAGCATCACGACGAGTAAGGGGTTCATCACATAGCCGGACAGGTGCAACAATCCTTCGATACGTTTGAACCCGGACATGCCCGGCTCGGTCACAATGCGGCGACCCAGTTTGATGAGACATTGCGTCGAACCTTTTGCCCAGCGAAATTGTTGGCGTTTGTACGCGTGAATCTGCGGCGGCAATTCTGCCGGGGCAACGACGTCCGGCAAAAACAAAAATTGCCAGCCGCGCATTTGCGCACGGTACGACAAATCCAGGTCTTCGCTCAACGTATCGCCGTGCCAACCACCCGCATCGTCAATGCACGCGCGTCGCCACACGCCGGCTGTCCCGTTGAAATTAAAGAACAAACCATTGCGCGAACGCGCGACCTGCTCGACGATGAAATGCCCGTCGAGCGCAATCGCTTGCGCGCGCGTCAACGCCGAGTAATCGTGATTGAGATGTCCCCAGCGCGTTTGCGCCAAGCCCAGTTCGGGCTGTGCAAGAAAATGGGGAATCGTTTTTTTGAGAAAATCCGGTTGCGGTACAAAGTCCGCGTCAAAAATCGCGATGAATTCGCCGGTCGCCGATTTCAATCCCTCGGCGAGCGCACCGGCTTTGAACCCACTGCGATCCGCGCGACGAATCAAGGTCATGTCCACGCCGCGCCGCCGATGATAATCCACGCGCGCCTGCGCGATGCTCGTCGTCTCATCATCCGAATCATCAAGCACCTGGATTTGCAACTGCTCGCGCGCCCAATCGAGTTGCGCCGTCGCGTCAATCAATCGCTCGACGACATACAATTCGTTGAAAATCGGCAACTGCACCGTCACACGCGGCATCATGTTCAATGCCGGCGTGACCATCGTTTCGTTGCGCTTGCGCCAATACAGCCAAACCGAAAGAATCAAATTCAACCCATAGATGGCTAAAAGAATTGCGGCAATCAAATAAACCCAATAAAACACACCAGCCACGTACTGCCTCCACTGTAACGAGAATAACAGCAAGCGAGTATATCATCGTTTGCTTTTTTGGACAAGGTTTTATCGTGGTATAATGTCGCCATGCAAATTAGTTTGATTGCCACTGTAAAAAATGAACGCGAAGCATTACCGCGTTTGCTCGCTTCGCTTGCCGCACAAACACGCCAGCCGGATGAAATCGTCATCGTGGACGGCGGCTCGACGGATGGCACGCTCGATGTGTTGCGCGACGCCGCAATGCGTTTGCCCTTGCGCGTGCTCATCGAACCGGGTGCGAACATTTCGCGCGGACGCAACCTCGCGATTCATGCCGCGACCGGCGACGTGATTTGCTCGACCGACGCCGGAGTGCGCTTGGATGAATGCTGGGTTGAAGAGTTGGTAAAACCGTTGGACGGCGGACAGAAGACCGATGACGGAACCGATC
>CAZPIR010000563.1:0-2824 GCA_964586085.1 uncultured Anaerolineaceae bacterium
CCAACCGCGTTTCAAGCTGACTCAGCTTCAAGCCAAGCCCGCTCATACCGGAATCCGCGTGACAAAACTTCTCAAATTCCACGCCACCCTTTTGAATATATTCCCGGATCTTTTCGACTTCTTCTTTGGTGCGATAGCGTTGCGGGTCGCCCATCGAGTGACCGCGATGCCGATACGTTTTCGCTTCGATGAATTGCGGACCTTCGCCACGTCGCGCTTTGAGCGCGGCGACCATCATCACGTCGCGCATCGCAAGCAAATCGTTGCCATCCACTTGGACAGCCGGAATGTTATAGCCGAGTGCCTTTGTCACCATGTCCGGCACGGCGGACGCACGATGCACGGCGGTGCCCATACCATACTGATTATTTTCAACGAGAATAATCATGGGCAAGTTCCATACCTTTGCCATGTTCAGCGATTCGTGGAACATGCCGATGTTGGTCGCGCCATCGCCGAAAATTGCCATGCCGACGCGCGGAATGTTTTGATATTGCGCGGCGAGCGCAAACCCAACCGCGAGCGGAATGTGCCCGCCGACAATCGCGTAACCACCCCAGAAATGTTTTTTGGGATCGGCAAAGTGCATCGAGCCGCCTTTGCCTTTGCAAATGCCGGTCGCTTTGCCGTACAGTTCCGCCATCAACGCGTTCGTGTCCAGCTTGCGCGCAATCGCATAACCGTGATCGCGATAGTGTGTCACCACATCGTCGTCCGGATTCAGCCCTGCCATCGCGCCGACGGCAATCGCTTCCTCACCGATGTAAAGGTGCATAAAGCCACCAATCTTGCCTTCGGTGTAGGCTTGTTCCGCGCGTTCTTCAAAACGACGAATCAACAACATCTGCCGCAAAAATTCCAAACCTTGATCGCGTGTGACCGGCAAGGTTGCCTTGTCTTCGCGCACAATGGTTTTGGGAGCGGCGGTTTTGGTTTGAACCATATTGAATCCTCTCCAAGTGTGTCGGGCAAAAAATGAACCACCGGGCGAAAGCGTTTTTCTCCACGGCGGTCGTCGCCAATGACAACAACACTTGTATTGCAAAATCGTTTCTACGTAACGGATTGTATGCAAATCGAAATTGCGCGCAAGAGGGGTGCGCGAGTTACGTTGACTTGTGTTATAATTTCGTAAAAGGAGAAAAATGACGATGGCAAAAATTAAATTCGCTTCGGCGGAATGGGTACAGGCATTGCACGATCAATTGAACGCGAGCGAAGCGTACGCCGATGCGGCAAAAACCTGGGAAGGCGATTTTTATTTTGTCGTCGAGCCGGATGGCGCGCTGACCCAAACACTTTATCTGTACATGGATCTGTGGCATGGCAAATCGCGGGCGGCATCCATCGTCAGCGATCCCAGATCAATGAAACCGGCATTCGTCATGTCCGGCAAGTACGGAAAATGGAAACAGGTCGTCACCGCGCAACTCGATCCGATTCAAGCATTGATGACCGGGCAATTCAAACTCAAGGGCAACATGGTCATGGTGATGAAAAACGTCAAAGCCGCGCAAGAGATTATCAAAGCCTGCACGCGCATCGAAACTGAATTTGAAATGTGATTATCAATGCACCAATTATTCAATGAGCCAATGCGCCAATCGAAATAAATTGGCGCATTGATTCATTGGCACATTGGAGAATTGACATGTGGTTTTTCAACAGTCCGCAAATTATTTTCGGCGAAGGCGCGTTATCGTATCTCGCGCAAATTCACGGCACGCGCGCGTACATCATCACCGATCCGCAAATGGTCGCGTTCGGTTTCGTCGAATTGGTCAAACAACAACTCGCCGAAGCAAACATCGAGACGCGTGTGTTTGCCGAAGTCGAACCCGAGCCGAGTCTCGACACGGTGCAACGTGGTGCGGCATGCTTGCGCGAGTTTGAACCGGATTGGATTGTGGGTCTCGGCGGCGGCTCGGCGATGGATGCGGCAAAAGCAATGTGGACATTGTACGAACGTCCCGATTTGTCGCCCGATGGCATCAGCCCGCTCGAATACTTGGGGCTGGGAAAAAAGGCACGTCTCGTTACAATTTCGACGACGAGCGGCACCGGCGCCGAAGCAACCTGGGCAATCGTGCTCTCCGACCCAGGCGAACAACGCAAACTGGGTCTGGGTTCGCGCGAAACGCTTGCGACGATTGCGATTGTTGATCCGCAATTCGTGATGCAAATGCCGCCGCGTCTCACCGCCGATTCAGGTCTCGATGCGTTGACGCACGCGATTGAAGGGTACTCGGCAACCTGGCACAGCGATTTTTCGGACGCGATGTGTGTACAAGCGACGCGTTTGGTTTTCGAGTACCTGCCGCGCGCGTACCGTGATGGCAACGATAGTGAGGCGCGCGAGAAAATGCACAACGCCGCCGCAATTGCCGGGCTGGGTTTTATCAATTCGATGTGCGCGCTCGCGCACGCGCTCGGTCACGCGTTCGGCGGCGCGTTTCATTTTCCGCACGGTCGTTGTGTCTCGCTCTTTTTGCCGTACACAATGGAATTTTCTGCGAATGCCGGCTTTGATCGCTACGCCGACCTCGCGCGCATGATTGGAATTGATGCGCCGAATCGCGCAGATGCGACGCGTGAATTTATCGCGCGCGTGCGCTCGCTCGAAAATGAACTCGGCTCGAACACCAACATTGCCTCGCTCGGCATTGCGCGCGCAGATTTCGATGCCGTGCTCGAAATGATGATTGACCACGCAGAGAACGACACGCAAATCGTCGCCAGCCCGCGCCAACCCAACCACGCCGAGTTGCGCAAATTGTTCGAGTACACGTACGAGGGCAGGGCGGTTGATTTCTAGTCACCTCAC
>CAZPIR010000564.1:0-2823 GCA_964586085.1 uncultured Anaerolineaceae bacterium
AAAATCAAAAGTCGAAAGTCAAAAATCAGAATTCAATCCAAACCATTGTCAACGGCAAAGCGTATCAAATTGAAAACGCGCACGATAAAACGCTTTTGCGAATGTTGCGTGAAGATGTGGGCTTGCCGGGAACCAAAGAGGGTTGCGCGGAAGGCGAGTGCGGCGCGTGTACCGTACTGCTCGATGGCATTGCGGTAATGAGTTGTCTCGTGCCGGCGGCGCGCGCGCACGGCGCGGACATTGTGACGATTGAAGGATTGCAACGTGATGGGCAACTGCATCCGGTGCAAAGCGCGTTCATCGAAACGGGCGCGGTGCAATGTGGTTATTGCACGCCGGGTTTGATTATGAGTGGCGCAATGTTGCTCGACGAAATCGCGCATCCGTCGCACGAGCAGATTCAGCATGCGCTCACCGGCAACTTGTGCCGATGCACCGGGTACTATAAAATCATTGAGGCGATTGAAAAGGCGGCGGCAAAATAAACGAATGAGAACGAATGGGAACGAAGGCGAGGCAAGGATGGACGATGCAAAAAACCTGAATCGACGGTACGAGACGATGGCGTGGGGCGCGTTCTTTATCGTGTGGGGTTTGACGAGTCTGTTGCGATTTTTGCCGGACGGTAGCACCACGATCAGCGTCGGTATTATCTTCCTGGGGCTAAACCTTGCGCGGGCTATGCGCGGCATTCCCACGAGTAATTTTACGATCACGCTGGGTGTGATTGCGCTTGTCATCGGCGCCGTGGATGTGGCGCGCGCACTCTTTCGTTTGCCGATTGACCTGCCCTTGTTTCCGATTTTGTTGATTGTGATTGGGGTGATTTGGATCGCGCGCGAGGTGATTCACCCACGCAACTCGAATTGATTTGGATGACTATGCCAAAACCAAAAGAAAAACCCGAATCGTTTGAACATCTTTTTCGCGAACTCGAAGCGACGATTGCCAAACTCGAAGCCGGCGAACTGCCGCTCGATGAGTCGCTCGCGTTGTTTCAGCGCGGGATGGAACTTGCCAAGCAGTGCGGCGTCCTGCTCGACGCGGCGGAACTTCGCATCAAGGAACTGGTGCCGCGCGGTGACGAAATCACCACCCAGGATTTTGATGAGGATGACGCGTGAACGATTTTCTCGCCAACCCGGTCGCGCAAGCCGTGTTCGTTCCCTGGGCAACCGCGCAAATTCTCAAAGTGATTGTCGAATTTTTTTGGCATCACAAACTCAACCTGCGTTTGCTGACGAGCGCGGGCGGCATGCCCTCGTCGCACTCGGCAACCGTGTGCGCGCTTGCCACGGCAGTTGGCATCAAGGAAGGTGTGGGGTCGAGCATTTTCGCCGTTGCGTGTGTACTCGCGGTGATCGTGATGTACGATGCGGCGGGCGTGCGGCGCGCGGCGAGCATTCAGGCGCGCATCCTCAACCAAATCATTGACGAGTTGTTTCAAGGACATCCGATCAGCGAAACACATTTACGCGAATTGTTGGGACACACGCCAGTCGAAGTAATGGCGGGCGCGGCGCTTGGCATTGCGGGCGCGTGGTGGTGGCTCGTGCGCGCCTGACCGATTTTGGACTGAATTAGTAC
The DNA here is from genome assembly GCA_964586085.1 of uncultured Anaerolineaceae bacterium. Classification (GTDB taxonomy): domain Bacteria; phylum Chloroflexota; class Anaerolineae; order UBA4142; family UBA4142; genus JACRBM01. Next base: position 1,588 of record CAZPIR010000564.1, read on the forward strand.
GCAAATGAAAATCTAGCCGGTTTACAAGTAGACAGGTTTGACGCCTGTCTACTTTTTGCTTAAGGAGGACCGATGCTAACTCGCCGCGATTTTCTGCGCCGTTCGATTCTGGTGACGATGGGAGCCGCGCTTGCCTCGTGCGCGCCGACTCCTACACCTGTCCCAACTTCTGCGCCGACCTCTGCGCCAACCTCTGCGCCGACCTCGGTGCCTCCACCGACCAATTCTCCGGTGCCCACCAATCCGCCCGCCGCAACTGCCACCACATCTGCGCGCGGTCCGGTGCCGACGCCTGCGCCGATGGCGACGATGACTGCGACGCCGGTTCCGCCGACCGCCACTGAACCGCATCTTGTTATCGTGCGCGGTGCGGTCGCCGCGACGATTGCACGCGCGGCGGTGGACGCGCTCGGCGGGATGAAAAAATTCGTCAAGGCGGGCAACGAGGTCATCGTCAAGCCGAACATTTGCAACTCGTCGTACGGACCCGAGTACGCGACGACGACGAATCCCGATGTCATCGCCGAACTGGTCAAGATGTGTCTCGAAGCCGGCGCGAAACGTGTGCGCGTGATGGACAATGGTTTTTCCGGTTCGGCGGCGGAGGGTTACAAACGGAGTGGCATTCGTGAGGCGGTTGAAAAAGCCGGCGGCGTGATGGAAATTATGAGCGCGTCCAAGTATGGCAACGTCGCTTTGCCCAATGCGCGCGACCTCAAATCGTGCAGTGTCTATCAGGACATTCTCAAAGCCGACGTGTTGATCAACGTGCCGATTGCCAAGCATCACGGCTCAGCGCAGGTCACGCTTTCGATGAAAGGATTGATGGGCGTGATCCAGGATCGCAACAGCATCCACCTCTCACTCGATCAACGCATCGCGGACTTGAGTACGTTGATGAAGCCGACCTTGAATATCATTGACGGTGTGCGTGTCCTCACTTCGCACGGACCGACCGGTGGACGCCTCGATTACGTGCGGCAGGACAACACCATCATTGCGAGCGCCGACCCGGTGGCGGCAGATGGATACGCGACCCAGGTGTTCTTTAAGAAAAAACCGGAATCCATCGGCTACATCAAGTACGCGGCGGAGATGGGGCTGGGTAGTTACGATTTTGCGAAACTCCGCGTCAAGGAAGTGACGGTGTGACGGAGGACGAAAGACCAAAGCGTTCGTCCTTCGTCTTTTTGAGGACAAATTTGTGATGACTTCAACCCACTGGCAACGCGCGCG
>CAZPIR010000565.1:0-2818 GCA_964586085.1 uncultured Anaerolineaceae bacterium
TGGGACGCCTTGATGCGTCCCGCTTGTCGTACTCGTACCTGACTACGCACCGTGCAATGTCGTATTACTTGCCCATGTGCGATTGGAGATAATTGACCGCTTCGCCAACCGAAGTGATTTTTTGTGCTTCGTCGTCCGAAATTTCGCCGCCGAATTTTTCTTCAAACTCCATGATGAGTTCGACCAAATCGAGCGAATCGGCTTCGAGGTCTTCGCGAAAACGCGCATTGGGTGTGACTTTGGATTCGTCCACGCCCAACTTGTCCACGATAATTGCCTTGACCTGATTGTAGACAGTGTTTTCTGCCATTGCGGATCCTCCCCTGAAAAAATAGTATTGTCCTGAAAAAGACGGGCATAGTATACCGATTTTCGCCTGATGCGTCAACACGGCGAAAGCAAGATTGTGCATCATGTCGCCAACGATCAATCCCAAAACAAAACCGGGCAAAGGAGGGTTTATCTTTCGCCCGGTGATTGATGGTTTGTTTGCTTACAACACAAACGGTTTCAAGTGACGCACAAAATGTTTTTCCAGGTTCGCCGCGTACAGTTCGGGATTGGCGCGCAGCAATGCCATCAACTTGTCATAGAACATGTACTTGCCTTTGGCGTCGCGCGTGCGGAGCACCGAACCAAACGTCACGTGGAAAATTTCGCGCGCGTCGAATTGATCGAGCAGACTCGCGAGATTATTATCGCTCACGTCGTCCGGCAGGGGCGCCTTGCTCAACTGCGCGGACACGTGATAGCTCACACGATCAGTCTCGTACCGCTCGCGCCCGAACACATAGATCGAACGGAAGAATGCCGAGTCCACTGCCGCAAGCGTGCGCAGGGCTTCGAGATAACTCGTGCCGGCAGTTTTCAAGTGAACCATGCCGCGAGTTTGTTGCGCCGCAATCGCGTACACGCTAAACTTGTCCGACCCCGAATGCAAACTCAATTTGTACGGACCCAGCGCGCGCGCAATCTCGGCATGAATCGCAAAATCCTTTTCAAACTCTTTCAGGTCGCCGATGTAATCCACGCCCTTTTCAAAGCGTCCGATGTAACGCGGCGCAAGACTCACCCACTCGACGCCAAGACGATTCAACTCGCTCGCAAAGAAAATGTGCTCGATGTGTGTCGTCGGCGTGTCCGTCTCATCCACCGAGACTTCCAACTCGAACGGCACTTGTTGCGCGGCAAGATAGCGATACATTTTGGCAACATGCGCGATGGCTTTGCCGTACTTGGCGGCGGCGCGCAAGACCGCGCCCTTGTCCATTTTGATCGAGCGGTTTTCGAGTTCGACGACGTGACCAAAATAATGTTTTTCCAAATCCGCCGGCGTGCTTTCCAATTCGATCCAGGGCAACGCCGCAACTTTTTCCTGGATCACATTCGGCGCATCCTTGTCGGCATCGCTGTCCACGTGCGCGCCCGGGTCAATCGTGAAAAACGAAAATCCGGCGGCAACGCAAATGTCAATATTCTCCGGCGATTTCAGGTGGTCGGCATCCGCGCCGAGTTTACCTTTCCAACCGGCTTGGAACGCGCCCCAGGTCGCATCGCCCATCACATCGTTCGGCGAACGACCGGTGCGTTCCATTTCGCGAATGGACTGTTGCGCAAAAATCGGCGCAATTTTGTCGCCGACGGCGTGCACCGCGCGCACGTGTCCCGGCGTCGCGAGACCCAGGCGATCCCCCATCCCGGCAGAAACGCCCAGACCTAACAACGCGGGCTTGAGCCAGGGCAACATATCGCGCAACGCTTGCGCGTTTGCATAATCGGTCGGGCACAGTTTCAACACATAGCCCGAACGAAACGCATGCCGCTCGCCGTGAAACGCATCGAGCACCGGATTGTCGGGCTTGGTTAGCACCGCAACCTGGCGTCCCAAACGCGCTTGATGCAACCAAAACGCCGCGTCGTTCTGGACGACAAACGAATCAGGATAAATTGTCGTGAGATGCGAACGCAGTTCGTTCAGTGAAAAAGGAAAGGTTTCGTCTGGCATGATCTTGCTCCTTTACCAATGATTATTTTGTTAGTTGTTCTAATCGTTCCACGTACTGCGCCAACACGCCAAAAGTTTTTTCGACGGGTTCGGGTGTGGTCAGGTCTACGCCGGCGTTTTTGAGAACGTCGAGCGGAAATTGCGAACCACCGGCGCGCAAAAAGCCATGATACTTTTCGACCGCGCCCGGTTTACCCGCCAAGATGTTTTCGGCGAGCGCGTGCGCCGCGGAAATTCCGGTGGCGTATTGATAAACATAGAAATTGCTATAAAGGTGCGTGGGGAATTGCGCCCAGGTCACACCCACCCGTTCGCGATCCACGACGACGCCATCGCCGTAGCCTTCGCTGAACAAATCGGCAAGCAGAGCATTCATCGAGTCGGCGGTGAGCGCCTTGCCGCGTTCGATGCGTTCGTGAATTTCGAGTTCAAAGCGCGCGAGCGTGGGCATGATGAAAAAGTAGCGATGAAAATTCGCCATCGCTTCTTCGATGACCGCAATTTCAAATTGCGCGTCGCTGAAATTTTTCAGCATGTACGCGCGCACCATCGCCTGATTGAAATTCGACGCGGTCTCGGCGAGGAACAAGCCATAGTTGCGATACACGAACGGCTGAACGCCTTGCGTGAAATACTTGTGCATCGAGTGACCCAGCTCGTGCGCGAGCGTGCTCATCGAAAATAGATCGTCGTTGTAACTCATCAGGATGAACGGCATGGTGCCCGGCACGCCCGTCGAAAATGCGCCGGCGCGTTTGCCCTTGTTCGGGTACTTGTCTACCCATCGTTGTTCCAAACAGCCGCATCGCAGAA
>CAZPIR010000566.1:0-2815 GCA_964586085.1 uncultured Anaerolineaceae bacterium
CACAGACCGCCTTATTGAGCGCGCTCACACTCGGCGTATTCGGTTTGTTTGATATGGTTACGACGCAACAACCCGGGCGTGTTCGACGATTTCTTTTCGCCACCATCATTCCGCTAGGACTAGGCGCAGGACTAGCCGCGATTCAAATCATCCCGACACTTGAGCTGATTCAACAATCCGTGCGCCAATCTACTCTCAGCAAAGATTTCCTCACCGAGTATTCTTTGCCACCGGCATTTCTTGCGCAATTCATTTTCCCGTACGCGCAAGGCGAGCCGATTGAACACACAAACGAGTACTGGGCATTTTTCGGCATCGCGCCATTTGCGCTTGCAATTCTTGCGCCCATCCTGAATCGCACCAGACGCACGGCGTTTCTGGCGATGTTCGTCCTCGTCACGCTGTCACTCGCGTTAGGCAAATTCAATCCGGCGTACGAATTGGTTTATCAACTACCAATTTTTAATTTGTTTCGCACACCCGCCCGGTATATTTTTCTCTCATTGTTTGGCGCCGTCTTGCTCAGTGCGATTGCGTTGGATGAATTATCGAATCGGTTAACATCAACATCCTGGGACAAGCAAACCATCGGCATTGGCATTGGCTTTGGCTCATTGACCGGTATCGTTTTGTGGTTGACGCAATCGCAATCGCTCGAGTTTTGGTTGAGCGCGTGGCAGTGGATTGCGTTTATCATTGGTGCGAGCGCGCTTGGCATAATCATCCTCGCATGGCGACGAAAAATTTCGCGCGTGAGGTGGCAAGTTGCGCTCATCGGCTTGACGATTTTTGAACTGACCAGTTTTGCGCCGCCATTTCTGTTCACGCTCGCCCAACTCACCGACCCTGGGTATGTCACAACACCGCCGCGCGTCACGCGAGCATTGGGCGACCCGCGCGTGACCGACCGCCTATTCACCGACCTCTCAGTTGTGCCCAGTGTGCAGGCAATCCGCGCCAGTCTCGCCCCGAACCTAGCAACCATCTACGGGCGACAAAGCGCGCAAGCGTACTCGCCGCTGGTCTATGCGCGCTACGCCGATTACGAACGCCAACTTTCTGCGCCGATGCTGAATTTGTTGAACGTGCGCTATTTCATGTTGCAGCTCGAACCGCGCACGAATCGCGTCGCGGCTCCAACGCAATCGCTTGGTTGGGCAATCGACAACGATGAACTGACCATCGCCCCCATCCAGGTTTCGTCCCTCGAAATCACTTCATTCGCTGAACAGGTTGTAAATTTGCCGAGCGGAACAGTCGCGGCTCAGATCATCATCGCGGTTGAAGATGGTCACACCGAATCTTTTCCTCTGCGCGTCGGCATCGAAACGGACGACTGGGAATGGGAACGCGCAAACATTCAACGCTCACACGCGCCAATTGCGCGCACTTTTCCCGGCTCAACCCGCGCGTACGGAAAAATTTTCGACGCACATACTTTTCGAGCACGGTACGCCTTTACACAACCCCAACGTATCGTCGCACTGAAAGTTGAATCGGCATTACCTGCCGGGCGATTTTGCATCGAAAGCATTTCACTCATCGAAAATAATCGCGTCACCAATTTGACACCACTCACCAGTAAATCGAATTTGTCCGTCGCGTACATGAGCGACACAGTCGGCGTGTGGGAGAATCTCGACGTAATGCCGCGCGCATTTATCGTTCACGCCAGCGAAATCGTGGACGATGCCGCCGCATTCGTTCAATTGAGTCAACCTGATTTTCCGGCGCAACACATCGCCTTGTTGGATCAAGGACAAGCATTGCAAAGCGACTCGACTCGATCAAACGATTCGGTCGAGTTGTTGAATTATCAACCTGAGCACATTGAATTGCGCGCGAGCACAGACCGCACCGGCTATTTGATTCTGGCGGACGCGTGGTATCCTGGATGGAGCGCGACCATAGACGGCAAGCCAACCGCCATCGCGCGCGCAGACGTACTCTTTCGCGCAGTCCTCCTCGAACCAGGCAATCATCTCGTCGAATTCGATTATCGTCCCATGTCGCTCACCCTGGGCGCAATCATCAGCGTAGCGAGTATCTTGCTCACATTCATTGTGACTCGTTTGTGGGCAGAGCAACCATGAAAAAATTATTGCGCAATAACTGGCTCGGCTTCGTCGCGTTTGGCTTGGCTTTGCTCATTGGCATTGCGTACAGTCCAATGTTTCTCGCCAATTTCAACGCCGACGATTATAGTTTTCTGCGCTATCTAGTTTTCAATGGTCGCGCGTTGATGAACGGCGAATTGTGGCACGAGTGGTTTATCGGCGGCATCGTCAACTATTCCGTCTTTCGCCCGATGGGTCACGTGTTTTGGTTGCTCGATTATCTCGCGTTCGGGTTGGACCCATTGGGCTACCATGTGACTAGTTTGCTCTATCATCTGCTCGCCGCGTTCATTGCGTTCATCCTGATTCAAGCATTCACACGCAATCGGATCACCGCAAGTATCGGCGCGCTCATCTTCGCCGTGATGCCGGTGCATGTCGAAGCGGTGTCGTGGCTCGCGGCAAATTACGATGTGTGGTGTGCGATATATTTTTTTCTGGGCGTCACCTTTTTTATTTTCTATCGTCGCCAACACGCATTCCGCTTTTATCTTTTCACGCTCGGCGCATTCGCACTCGCCTTGTCCTCGCGCGAAACCGCGCTCACATTTCCCGGCATCCTCGTCGTGTACGATTTGCTGTACACGCGGCAAAACCGTCTTCGTTTGCCGCGCGCGCTCATCGAGTACGTTCCGTTTGCCATTGTCTCCGCCGGACGCTTGTTCCTGTTCGGACACGGCTATCGTGGCTTGGAACTC
>CAZPIR010000567.1:0-2806 GCA_964586085.1 uncultured Anaerolineaceae bacterium
GCGCTTCCTCGATGCAACGCGCGAGTTCAAAGGGCTGATGTTCCAGGTCGAGTTTGCCGGCTTCGATCTTGGAAAAATCGAGAATGTCGTTGATGATGGTGAGCAGTGAATCGCCGCTCGCGCGAATGGTTTGGCAGAAATCGCGTTGTTGATCGTTGAGCGGAGTTTCGAGCAGTAAACTCGTCATGCCGATCACGGCATTCATCGGCGTGCGAATTTCGTGGCTCATGTTTGCCAGGAACTCGCTCTTGGCGCGCGTGGCGGCTTCGGCGGATTCTTTGGCGGCGCGCAATTCTTCTTCGCCGCGTTTGCGTTCGGTGATATCCTCAAATGTCTCGACACCGCCAATCACGTTACCATTGCCATCGCGTAGTTCATCTACGTTCTTGATGATATGGCGTACTTGACCATCTTTGCGCATCATCGTGCATTCTCGCGCAAAGATGGGTTTTTTGACCTGGGGCGATGCCAGCCCACAGCCGCGCATACAGGGTTCAAGCGCAAAGGTGCGGCAAGGTTTGCCGATCAATTCTTCGCGCGTGTAACCTAGCGTTTTAACTGTTTGTTCATTCACACTAGTGATGATGCCATCCAGGTCTACGGTGAAAACGGCACTGGGAATTACCGCGAACAATTTTTCCGAATACTCTTTTGCCGCGCGCATGGCTTCTTCCATTCGTTTGCGCTCGGTGATGTCGCGTGAAAATCCCAGCAAGCCGGTGACGTTGCCTGCCACATCGCGCAAGGGCATCTTGGTTGTCAAACGGATGGTGGTTTCACCCGTACGAGGGTTTCGAGAGGTTTCCTCGCGATCCGTAATCGTTCTGCCGAACTGCAAAACCTGGGCGTCGTCGGCTTGCACTCGTTCCACTAGGTCGGGTGGAAATAGGTCCGCGGCGGTTTTGCCTAACACGTCACTGGGTTGCGTGCTACCCAAAAAATGGATGTGCTCTGGATTGCTAAAGATATAACGTCCTTGCATGTCCTTGATAAAGATGAGCGCGGGCAAATGGTTGAGAATCGTGCTCAGTTGATTGCGCTCTTCGGCGAGACTGCGTTCGATTTCTTTTCGCGCGGTAATGTCTTCTTTGACCGCGAGGAAATGGGTAACGCGACCTTGTTCATTTGTGATCGCAGAGATGGCGGCGGATTCCCAAAAGAGTTCGCCGTTCTTTTTCTTGTTGTGAAATTCACCGCGCCATTCGCCGCCGGCGCTAATCGCTTTCCACAAAAGTTGATATTCTTCCGCGGGTGTTTCGCCGGATTTCAAGATGCGGGGATTTTGCCCGCGTGCTTCTTCGAGGGTATAGCCGGTGAGTTGTGTGAATTTTGGATTGGCATACTCGATGCGTCCATGGGTGTCGGTGATGACGATGGTTGCCGGGCTTTGCTCGACCGCGCGCGAGAGTTGGCGCAGACGTTCTTCGACTTGTTTGTGTTCGGTAATGTCGCTGAACACGGCAATCGTCCCGGCGTAGACGCCGTTTTCAAAACGCGGCTTGCCGCTGACGAGTACGGTGGAACGACTGCCGTCTTGGCGTAGAACATCCACTTCATACCGTCCGCTTTTGCCATTGGCGCGTTCTTGATTGGCTTGCACAACCCGTTCGCATTGATCGGGCGGGATGAAGGCGTTCCAATGCATGCCCATTAATTCGCTTTGGGTGTAACCGAGCGTGCTTGCGGCGGCTGGATTTGCAAACACAACACGTCCTTCCGTGTCGTCCATCAAAATGCCTTCGCCGATGCTTTGCACAATGTTTTCGTTAAAGTGCGCCAAATGGTCGAGCAGGTTTTCTATTTGCTTACGCTCAGTAATGTCGAGAATCATACCGACGATACCGGCGGCTTGGCCGTGCGTGTTCGTGTAGGTTGCTTTGTTGAGCAGAATATCGCGCAGAGTGCCATCGGCGTGGCGCGCGGTGGCTTCGTTTTGTTGCGCGCCCGGCTGGGCGAGCAGGGTGCGGTCGAGCGCAATGTATTGCTCGGCGATTTCGCGGGGATGAATATCGTACGGGCTTTTGCCAATCAGGTTGGTGCGAGTGATGCCGTAAAATTCTTCGTACGCGCGATTGCATCCGCGATAATGTCCGTCCAGGTCTTTGTAATAGACCGGGGTGGGAATGGCATCAATCAGTTTTTGCAGAAAATCATACTGGGCAGACAGGATGTCTTGTCCCAAGCGGCGACGAACAATGCCACGCGCCATCATAAATGCACCGACCGCCATAAATAGCAAGGCAATCGTGGCGAGCGGCACGAGCGACCACACCGTTGTAATGGCGCGTTGACTAAATACTTGCGGTGGAACGAGTGTTAGGATGGTCCACGCATACGTGGGCGCGACAAGCCCATGTGTATCACGCGAGATGGTTGGCGTATCATTGGTTGCCATCCGTTTATCAGTGAGCGGATGGACGGTGATGAACGTAAACAATCCGGCGGGCGTAATAATTTGTCCCTGATTCTGATTTTTGACTTGTGCCCACACATCGGGGTATTGATTGGCGATGGTTCGGGTTTGACGGTCGGCAATTGCAAAGCCCCACTCGTCGGCTGAGGTGGGACCCTTGAGCCAATAGCCATCGGCGTTAACCATTAGCCATGTGCCAACACTCGCCGTCGTCACGCGATTGATTTCATGAATCAAGTCCGCGCCGGCGTAACTCAACATCACCGCGCCAATTTTCGTTCCCTTGGCGTTTACGATGGGCGTGCCAAAGCGAATGAGTGATTTGGGTTCGCCGTGCACCGCATCGGTGGCAAGATCGAAAGGCGAAACATAGACCTGGTTGGGCGCGAGGTA
>CAZPIR010000568.1:0-2794 GCA_964586085.1 uncultured Anaerolineaceae bacterium
TGATGGGCTTGGCGGTCAAGAACTCGATCCTGCTCGTGGACTTTGCGAATCGTTTGCGCGCGCAAGGATTGGATCGCACCGAAGCATTGCTGATCGCCGGTCCCACACGCTTGCGCCCAATTTTAATGACGACCTCGTCGTTGATTTTGGGCATGGCACCCGTCGCACTCGCGCGTGGCGCCGGTGGCAGTTTCCGCGCGCCCATGGCGATTGCCGTAATCGGCGGCTTGATTACTTCGACCATCCTGACCTTGCTCATCGTTCCCATGTTCTATGATGTTTTGATCGAGGTGCAGGAGCGTTTGTTGCATCGTCGTTCCAAACAAGTGCAACCCGCCGCCACGCCGGCATCGGAATAATGTGGGAAAATTTTGTCGCGACGTTGCAGGCAATGTCGCGACAAAAACCCAATCTCTAACATTCTCCATCGAGGAGTCATTGATGTTCTCGCTCAACAAACGTACGTTCGTTTTACTTTTTGCTTTGCTAATGATCGCAATCCTGGTTGTCGCTTGCGCCGGCGAGAGTACGCCCGCCGCCTCGAACGCACCGGGCGCAACCAAACCTGCCGGCACTCCCGCCGGCGGCGCACCCTCAAGCACTCGTCCGGCTGGTGCACCCCAAGGCGGACCTGGCGCGCCAGCGGCGCAACCTACTGTTTCGCCCACATCGCGCCCGCTACCCAAAGCGCGTCTCGTCGGCAACCTGGTTTCAGCGAACCAAGCCAGCATCGGTTTTCCGGTCGCGGGGCGACTCGCCGAAATCAAAGCGCCCGAAGGCACACGAGTTAAAGCCGGCGATTTGATCGCCTCGCTTGATACGACCACGCTCGAAATCCAGGTCGCACAAGCACAAGCCGCGCTCGATCTGGCAAACGCAAACTGGAATCGCGTCAAAGCCGGTCCAACGTTAGACGACATGGCGATTGCGCGCGCGGGCATCGAACGCGCCAAAGCGACGATGGACCAAGCGCAATCTGCGTATGATCGCATCGGCGGCAGTAGTAATCCGCTCATCGCCACGACGAGCCAGGCATTGAATTTACAACAAGCCATCGCCGGTTATCAAGGCGCACTCGCCACACTCAACGTCGCCATCAACAAACCGACGCAAGCCGAGCGCGATACGAACATGGCGCAAATCGCGGCGGCGCAAGCCGCGCTCGAAGTAGCCAAGCGCAACCTGAACAACGCGCGCGTCTATGCGCCGTTCGACGGCACGGTTGTTTCGATCACGCCCAAAGTGGGTGAAGTGTCCGGCGCAAACGCGGCAATCATCACGCTTGCCGATCTGAGCAAAATGCAAGTGCTCGTCAACGCCGATGAAGGCACCCTCGCGCAAATCAAGCTAGGGCAAACCGCCACCGTCACGCTCGATGCGCTCGGCGGCAAGACCTTGAATGGTCGCATCAAAAAAATCGGTATGCTCGCCAACACCACGACAACCATCGTCAGCGTGCCAGTCTGGGTTGAGATTGACCCGACTGATGCGGCTATTTATCCTGGGTTGAGCGCGACCGTCGAAATCGTCGTCGGTCAATAATTGTCTCTGTGCACAAGGCATGAGACAGCACGCCACAATTTCGATCCAGTCGCGCGTGTCGTCCGTGCATTTTTACTTGCTCCACACTAGGTCGTAAAAAAGGAACCTGTATGAACATTGCCAACATTTCGATTCGCCAACCGGTGCTCATCACCATGCTCATGATCGCGTTGATCGTGGTGGGGTTGATCGGTTACACGCGCCTGCCGGTGGACTTGATTCCGAACATTACGTCACCCATCGTCTCAGTCACCACGATTTATCCCGGCGCGAGTCCCGACGAAATTCAACGCACCGTCGGGCAACCGCTTGAAGAAGCGCTGGGCGCATTGAACGGCGTGAAAAATGTCACGTCCACATCCAGCGAAAATGTGTCCCAGATCACCGTCGAATTTAATCTCGAAGTCGCCGCCGTGCGCGCCGCCGAAGACGTGCGCGAAAAAGTGGCGGCGGTGCGCGGCACCTTTCCCGCCGACGCGCAAGACCCAATCATTCAACGATTCGATCCGTCGTCCTTGCCCGTCATCACGTTCGCCGTCGTTGACAACAGCGGCAAACTACCGTCGGATGAATTGCGCCGGCTCGTGGACGATAAACTCAAGCCGCGCCTCGACCGCATCGGCGGCGTCGCCGATGTGAACGTGACCGGCGGTTTGCTTCGTCAGATCAAGGTCAACCTCAACCTGGATGAAATGCGCGTGCGTCGCGTTGCGCCGTCCCAGGTCGTCAGCGCGATCCAAACCGAAAACCTCACCTTGCCCGGCGGCATGATCACCGAAAACGGCAAGAACATCAACGTCCGCACGCCCGGCAATTTCCGCACGATTGATGAAATTCGCAACATTATCGTCAGCAATCCGCGCGGCGTGCCGACCTATCTCAAGGATGTCGCCGACGTGCAGGATGGTTTTGCGGAACCCGATTCATACACCCGGCTCAATGGCAAGGACACGATTGCCATTTCGATCATCAAACAATCCGGCACCAACACGGTGACGATTGCCGATGCGGTGCGCGCCGAGCTGACCCGCATTCAAAAAGATTATCCCGACCTGGGCGTCACGATTGCCAACGACCAATCCACGTTCATCAAAGAGTCCACCCAGGATTCGATTGTGGACTTGATCCTGGGCGGCGTGCTCGCCGCGCTCGTCGTGTTTATCTTTTTCCGCGATCTGCGCAACACGTTCATCACCGTGATTGGTTTGCCAGTCATTATGATCGGCACGTTCGCGGCGATGAGCGCGATGGG
>CAZPIR010000569.1:0-2790 GCA_964586085.1 uncultured Anaerolineaceae bacterium
CCTGCTCAAGCGTCTCGCCGAACTCACAACCGGCGAGAGCGTGCAAACGAACATCGCGCTGTTGAAAAACAATGTCGCCGTCGCGGCGGAAATTGCCAAAGCACTTGCCGCACTCGATGAACCAATCGCATAATGCGTTCGCAAAAAAGAGACGCCGACCAAATTGGTCGGCGTCTTGTTATTCGACTGGCACTGGCACAAGCGGCGTTTCCATCATCACACTGGGTTCAACCGGGATACCCTCTTTGCGATGAAATAACACACCCTCTTTTTCGTCCGCGTCCACTACAATCGTATCGCCACTCGCAAATTCTTTCGCAAGCAATTTGCGCGACAAGGGCGACTCGACTTTGCGTTGCAACAAGCGACGCAAAGGTCGCGCACCGAATTGCGGGTCGTAGCCTTCTTTTGCAAACCATTCGCGCGCCGTTTCGGTTAACTCGATCGCAATGCCGTGTTCTTTCAAGCGTTCCGCCACCTCGTGCATTTGCAAATCCACAATCAGTTTGATCTGCTCGCGCGTTAACACGTGGAACAAGATCACTTCGTCAATACGATTCAAAAATTCCGGGCGGAACGTACGCTTGAGCGATTCTTCAACTTCAGTTTGATCTTTTTCGAGTTGATGATCTTGTTCATCTTTGCCGCGCGTATTGAAACCCAGTGTGCCGCCGCGTTGCGCGAACTCGGTGCCGATGTTCGAGGTCATGATGATAACCGTGTTGCGAAAATCTACGACGTGCCCCTGCCCATCGGTCAAGCGACCATCTTCAAGCACTTGCAAAAGGGTGTTCCAAATTTCCGGGTGCGCTTTTTCGATTTCGTCGAACAGCACAACCTGGTATGGTCGGCGACGCACCGACTCGGTGAGTTGCCCACCCTCTTCGTAACCAACATAACCCGGCGGCGCGCCAATCAAACGTGAGACGGCATGGCGTTCGCGGTACTCGCTCATATCCACGCGGAACATCGCGTCGGGATCGTCGAATAAAAATTCGGCGAGCGCAAGCGCGAGCGCCGTCTTGCCCACGCCGGTCGGACCCAGGAAGATAAACGAACCAATCGGGCGTTTGGGATCGGCGAGACCGGAACGAGCGCGACGAATCGCGTCGCTGATCGCGTTGATCGCTTCATTCTGTCCGACAATGCGTTCGTGCAAACGATCTTCCATCTGCAACAACTTGTCGGCTTCGGTCTGCAACATCTTGCTGACCGGAATTCCTGTCCACTTGGCAATCACCTCGGCAATGTCTTCTTGATCCACGACCTCGTCGAGGTTGTGTTCCTTTTGCCACGTCGTACGTTTTTCCTCGAACGCCGATTCGAGCGCGAGACGTTCGGCGCGCGCTTTGGCGGCGGTTTCGTAATCGCGTCCACTCCACGCCGTCTCTTCTTCTTTTTGCAATTCGCGCAGTTTGGTCTTCATTTCTTTTAATTCAGCCGGCATCGAAAAAATTGCGACGCGCAATTTTGCGGCGGCTTCGTCCACCAAATCAATCGCCTTGTCCGGCAAACACCGATCCGTAACATAGCGTTGCGAAAGTTTCGCGGCGGCTTCGATGGCTTGGTCGTCAATCTTGACTTGATGGTGTTGCTCATAGCGTTCGCGCAAACCGCGTAACATTTGAATCGTCGAATCCACATCCGGCTCTTCGACAAAGATCGGCGAAAAGCGACGTTCGAGCGCGGCATCTTTTTCGATGCGATTGCGATACTCGTCGAGCGTTGTCGCGCCAACACATTGCAATTCACCCCGCGCGAGTGCCGGTTTCATCATCGAGGAGGCATCAATCGCGCCCATCGCCGCGCCGGCGCCGACGACGGTATGCAACTCATCAATGAACAAAATGATTTCGCCTTTCGCATTTTGAATTTCATCGAGCGCGGCTTTCAAGCGCTCTTCAAACTCACCGCGAAAACGCGAACCTGCCACCATCGCGCCCAGGTCGAGCGCGACGACGCGGCGATTGAGCAATAGCTCCGGCACATCGCCCGAAACGATTTTCTGCGCCAACCCTTCGACAATCGCCGTTTTGCCGACGCCCGGTTCGCCGATCAAGACCGGATTATTTTTCGTGCGACGCGAGAGCACCTGGATCACACGCAAAATTTCATCGTCGCGTCCGATGACCGGATCGAGTTTACCTTCGCGCGCAAAATTGGTCAGGTCGCGCGAGTAGCGTTCGAGCATCCGATACTTGCTCTCCGCACCTGGGTCGGTCACGCGTGCGCCACCGCGAATGTCTGGTAAAATTTGCAAAATCCGATCCCGCGTCAAGCCCACATCGGTCAAGATACGTCCCGCATTGCCTTCGCGGTCATTCGTCAAGGCAAGCAACAAATGCTCGGTCGAAACGTATTCGTCTTTCAAGCGCGAGGCTTCTTCGTTCGCCACATCCACCGCACGCTTGACGCGCGGCGTCACGTACACCTGAGCTTGTCCGCCGCCGGTGCTGTACGGATAATACATTTTTGGGCTGGTTTGCAAAACAGAATCCACACGCTGACGCAACCCATCCACGTCTACATTCATGCGTTCAAAAATCGCTTGCACCGCGCCGCCAGTTTGTTCGATCAGCGCGAGCAGTAAATGTTCGGCGTCCAACTGTGAGTGGCGATAGCGTTGAATTATTTCGTGTGCCCGCGCAAACACATCTTGGGCACGCTCCGTGAATCGTTCAAATCGCATCATAGGTATTTCCCCTTTTCGCTCTCGATTATAACCTTATCCCCATTCATCGTCAACGACGCAGATAATAAAAGCGTATAAAACAAAACCCGAAGGACTGG
>CAZPIR010000570.1:0-2781 GCA_964586085.1 uncultured Anaerolineaceae bacterium
CGCGCTTGCTGTTGCACCATCGGCAAGAGATGGGGTTGCGTCATCACGCCGCCACCCAGGATGATGCGTTGCGGGGAGAGCACGCACGCCCAATTCGCGCACGCGAGCGCGAGATAGCGTGCTTCGATCTTCCACCCAGGATGATCGGGCGGCAAGGTTTCGGCGCGTTGTCCCCAGCGTTTTTCCATCGCGGGTCCGTTCGCCAGTCCTTCGAGACAATCGCCGTGAAACGGACACGAACCGGGGAACGGGTCGGCTTGCCGGTCGTGCGGCAAAAAAATGTGCCCCATCTCCGGATGCATCAAGCCGTGCATCAATTTGCCGTTCACCATTCCGCCGCCGCCGATGCCCGTGCCAATCGTCACGTAAATAAAATCGTCCAGCCCACGTGCCGCACCCCACGCGTGTTCCCCGAGCGCGGCGGCATTCACATCCGTGTCAAAGCCGACCGGCACATTGAACGCGCGCCGAATCGTGCCGGCGAGGTCAGTGTTGCGCCAGCCTGGTTTCGGCGTGGACGTGATAAAGCCGGTTCGCAAATCAATTGGACCGAACGAGCCGATGCCGAACGCCTCCACGCGCGGTTGTGCGCGAAAAAATTCGATGACTGCGCGAATCGTTTCGTCCGGCGTCGTCGTCGCGATGCGTGTCTCGGCACGAATGTCGTCGGGACCCGTGCCAATCGCGCAATTAAATTTTGTGCCGCCGGCTTCAATTGCACCGTAGATCATTTTCAATTTCCGATTTCTGATTGAACACAGAAAAAATCCGCGTTCATCCGCGTCCCATTTCCCACGGACTCGTCATCCTTCCGCGCGCATCGAACGCGAGGGGAAGCTCGCCAAGAATTTTCAAACGCGGATGCGCTTGAATCTCCTCACGCAAATTTTCGCTCGCCCAGATCACATCGAGCTTGAGCGTGTTTTCGATGAACACCCAGCGCGCGGTGGCGTACGGTTGACCGCATCCGCGCAGAGCCACTTGCAAGGCGCGCCGATCATCCGGCAGAGTGAGCGGGACCGCCGCGTGGAACATTCCAAACATCCCGGACGTGATCGCGTTGGTGTACGTCGTTACCCAGTCGGTCTTGTCCACGAGCCGTTGCGTTGTCACGTTCGCCAAGCCAATGCCCGAAGCATTGCCGTGCGTCTCTTTCGTCAACTCGAGCGCGGCGATGACCGCCACATTGACGCCCTCGCTCGGTTCAGGTGTGCGCGGCATCAACATTCGATTGACGATGTTCGTGTCCATGCCGTTGCCGCTGATGTTTTTGCCGAGTTGTTTGACGACGAGCACTTCGACTTGCGCGAACGGAATGCTTGCCATCC
Organism: uncultured Anaerolineaceae bacterium; assembly: GCA_964586085.1. Taxonomy (GTDB): domain Bacteria; phylum Chloroflexota; class Anaerolineae; order UBA4142; family UBA4142; genus JACRBM01. The sequence continues at coordinate 1,329 of CAZPIR010000570.1, forward strand.
AGGTTCGCGCGCGCTGAAGCAAGGCCATCTCGCGCGCCGTGCCGATTTCATTCATTGTGAGCGCGCCGATTTCGGCGGTCTCGTCGTGCGCGTTCTCGATGATGGTCAGCGCGCCGAGCACGTTCGTGTTCGCTTCGTAGATGCGCGCCGCCGTCGCAAGCCAGCGGCGAAAGCCCGCGCTCCCGTACGTGTGCATCGCGCTGGCGCCGTGTTGCCGACCCAGACCAATCACGCACATTTTCGCCGGACCGCTTTCGAGGTCGCCGTGAAAATTTGTGTGCGGCTTGATGCGGCTGATGAGCAAGGTGTGGTCGGCGGCAGACGAGAGCACATCCTGAAACAAGCCCGGACCGTCCGGCAATTTACCGATTTCACGCACGTCCATCGTCGCGCGAAATTCTGCGCCAATCGAATCCGGCGTCACTCCCAGGTCGGCGAGCACGCCGATTTGTCCTTCGACGGTGGCGCCGCCGTGACTGCCCATTGCCGGCATCACGAATGAATGTGCGCCGCATTCGCGCAGAACGTCCATCACCGCGCGCACGATGACCGGCAAATTGGCAATGCCGCGACTGCCGACGCCGACGGCGATAGTAGACCCAGGTTTGATGCGCGGCGTGAAGGTGCGCATGGCTTCGCGCGTAGATGCGACCACATCGTTCACACGCGGCGCATCGAAACGTTGTGCGACCGCCAGCAATTTTTCCGGCAAAGGCGCGGGAAAATCAAGTTGTTGAATTTGTTCGATCAGTTTCATAATACGACCGATGACGAAAGACGGAAGACGGATGACCCAAGACCGTCGTCCGTCTTCCGTCGAGAATTATCCTCGTTTACCGATTTTCGTTTTCTTTACGCGCCCGACAATCTCGCGCAACACACCATCAATGTTGGGATCGGCGGCTTTGAATTCCGTCCCGCTAATCACCAGCGGCGCGCCGAACACGACGATCTGCGCGCCCAATTCGAGCGTTTGAATCGCCTGGTCAATCGAGAGTCCGCCGACGGCTTGCACTGGAATCGTAACCGCATCGAGCACCGGTTTCAAATCATCGAGCGGCGATAAACCCTTGATCATATTCCGTTCGTCAAACCCAGTGTGGACGATGATGTAATCCACGCCCATCTCTTCGGCTTGCCGCGCGCGCGCCGGTTTGTTTGCGCACAACATCACATCGCACATCACCTTGCCGTTGTACTGCTTGGCCATTTTCACTTGTTCGATAATGCTCGCGTCGTGCGCCTGTCCCATCACGACGACCATATTCGCGCCGGCTTGAAACATCATCTCGGCTTCAAGCCCCGCGCCGTCCATCGTTTTCAAGTCTGCGACAATCGGCACGTGCGGAAATTCTTTGCGCAGGGCTTTGACGCCGTGCAAACCTTCCGCGAGAATGAACGGCGTGCCGGCTTCGAGCCAATCCACGCCCGCGCGGACGGCGACCCGCGCCAT
>CAZPIR010000571.1:0-2780 GCA_964586085.1 uncultured Anaerolineaceae bacterium
CGTCGAATTGCGGCGCGCCGTACGGGCACGCCCATTCGCAATAGCGACAACCCACGCATTGATCGGCATTGATGACGACAATGCCATTGGCACCTTTCATCATCGCACCCGTCGGGCACGATTGCATACACACCGCGTTCTCACAGTGATTGCACGCGATGGACATCGAGTAGACGAACGTATTGTTGGGTACCATAAAACCATTTTGCGAAACCCAACTGCCGCTACCGTATTGGTACACGCGTCGCCAGTTCATTCCAACCGGCAGATTATTTTTATCTTTGCAAGCGACCTGGCAAGTCTTGCATCCCATGCACGCGCTCGCATCGAAATAAAAACCAAATTGGTTTGCCATTTCTTATACTCCCTTCAAGGGAATTCGCTGGGGCACTTTGTAATCTGGCGGCAAGGTCCCCTGCCATTTTTCGACTTGGACGATGCAGGTATTGTGACCGCTGTGTCCTTGACCGGTTGCAAAATCGCCGTTCAACGTATTGGTCGCGCCGCCGCGATCAATGCCGGTCTCTTCGTCAATGTCAATCCACGCGCCTTCGCCGAGTGTCGTGACGCCGGGCATGATGCGATCGGTAATGTGAACCGGGCGAACGACCTTGCCGTGTCGGCTTTCGATCTTGACGAAATCGCCTTCCTTGAGTCCGCGTGCCATTGCATCCACGGGATTCATAAAGAATTCTTGCGGATACAGTTCGCGCAACCAAAGCAGATTGTCAAAGCTCGAGTGCGAGCGACGCATATAGTGGATCGTGTACAACTGCAGTGGGAATTTCGGATCCTTGCGCGTCTCTTCGTACCCTTCGATTGGTGGATCGTACTTGGGCAGTGGGTCTTTGGTGTTGAAACCGCACGCCTTGATCCAATCGGAAACGGCTTGGCAATAGATTTCGAGTTTGCCGCTCTTGGTCGCGACCTTGTTCTTCACCGGGTCTTGAATGTATTTTTCAAACGCGGTGTAGCCCAGTTTGTCATCCGCCGAACGTGGAACCGAGTAAACGCCTTTTTCGCGGAACTCTTGCACCGAGATGCGACCTTGTTGCGCCTTGCCGGTCACGCCCATCGCTTTGATGTCGTCATCGGTGATCGTGACAAGTGTTTCCAAGCCCGAGCCATCCGCTTTCATAACCTTGGCGCCGGCGAGTTGATTGAATATACGTTGCATTGGATTGGCAAGATAAATCTTGTCCGGATCTCCGCCAAGTCGTTTTGCAATCTCGCGCGCGATCCAGGTATCATCCTTGGCTTCGTATTGCGGTTCGACCACCTGGCTGGCCCAAATGAGCATGTCGCGGTTGCCGGTCAGGAATCTACCCGTGCGTTCCCAGTCCGTCGTCACGGGCAACACCACATCGGCGTAGCGACAATGCGATGCCATGTTATGACCATCAGCCAGCACAAATTCGACTTTGCGATGTGCCTTGATGCCTTTGGTCGCGCCTGTGCGTTGGTTCAACGGCGAACCGAAACCGGTCGAAAAGATCATTTGAATGTTGATGTCTTTTTTGCCTGCCGACCCGGCGATGTACTTGCCGCTTAGAATCGCTTCCCACATTTCGCAGTTGTTCAACACATTCACGCCGCCCTTATCGGTGGGCGATTTGACGATGGGATTGGTGACAGCGGGATCACCTGCGCCACCGGCGGTGACGAGTGATGGACCCGGATTGCCGGAACTCGTGTGCATTGAGGGACCGCAACCTGAACCGATCGTGCCGACATTGCCGGTCATCCACGCAACCGTGAGCATGGCGTGCGGCAAGCACTCGCCGTTGTTGATGCGTGCGGGTGCGCCAGCAGATTGAATCTGGGTTGGTTTTGTCGTGGCAATTTCATTCGCGAGTTTACGAATCGTCGCCGGGGGCACGCCGCAAATTTCGGACGCCCATTCCGGTGTCTTGGGCATTTTGTCGTACGTGCCCAAAATGTAATCGGTGAAATTGTTTTTCGGGTCCGCGCCTTCGGGCATGTGATCTTTATCGAACCCGACGGTGTACTTGTCGAGGAACGCTTGGTCTTGAAGTTTGTTCGTGATCATGTGATGCGCCATGCCGAGAAGCATCGCCGTGTCTGTGCCGGGACGAATTGGAATCCACTCGTCGGCGAGGATGCTCGCGGTGTTGGTGTACATCGGATCAACGAAAATAAATTTCGCGCCGGCTTTTTTCGCTTGCATAAAGTGGTACGTCGGACTGCCGTTGCTACTCCACGCCGGATTTGCGCCCCACATGACAATCAATTTGGCTTGGCGCATGCGGATGCGATCATTGTTCGCGTCCGTGCCATTGCCGGGCACACCGGTGATTTCGTGGTACGCTTCCGCCCACGCACCCCAGGACACTTTGCCCCAACGTTCAACATAGCCGCCGGTCGCCGCCAGCGCGCGTCCAACTTCTGTGCCGCCCACGGCATCAAAAATAGATTCGACGCCGTACTTGGCGCGAATGCGTTTGACTTCACTCGCCACAATGTCGAGGGCTTCATCCCACGAAATGCGAACCCATTCATCGCGTCCGCGTAATTCTTTTTTACCGCCGCCTGGTTCCCAATTCTTGCGCTTCATCGGGTACTTGAGTCGGTCTGCACCGAACACGAGTTGGCGTTGCGCACGACCACGCGAACATGCGCGTTGTTGGAACCATTCGGGACTGTCAGGATGCGTGTCGTCCGTTTTAACGCGCGTCACCACGCCGTCCACGACTTGCGCTTTGAGCAAACAACGACCACCGCAGTTGTGCCAACACGCGGCAGTCACCCACTTGCTTTCT
>CAZPIR010000572.1:0-2734 GCA_964586085.1 uncultured Anaerolineaceae bacterium
TCATCACGGCGGTGCCAAATTCCGGCAACGCTTGACTGGTCAACGGACTCGCGCGCAACATCTTGCGGCTTTCGTACAGCAAAAATTTGAAACGCTCCTGATCCACAATCCCAGGTCGTGTGTTGCCTTCAACGACAATCGCCTTGAGATTTTTACTGCCCATCACCGCGCCGGGTCCGCCGCGTGCGAGACTGCGTCGCCCGTCGTTCATGATCGCCGCGATGCGGCTCAACTTTTCGCCGGCGGGTCCGATGCACAGCACGTTGCGCCGATTGTCGTTTTGACCAAGCGCCGCGCTCGTTTCCAAAACGCGTTTGCCCCACAAATTGGTTGCATCGTGAAGCGACACGCCTGCTTGTGTAATTTCGATGTACGTTGGTTGCGCCGCGCGCCCGCGCACGATGAGCGCATCGTACCCGGCTTTTTTGAATTGCATGCCCCAGAATCCGCCGCTGTTCGCGTCAATGATCGTGCCGGTCAACGGACTCTTGGTCGTCACGGTGAAACGATTGCTCGTTTGATAGCCGGTCGCGGTCAATGGACCAGCCGCAAAGATCAACACATTTCCCGGTGCGAGCGCGTCAATGTCTGGTTTGATTTCATCCCACAACAATCGCGCGCCCAGCCCGCGCCCGCCGATAAATAATTTCGCAATGCGTTCATCAAGTGCGCGCGTTTTGATTGTGCCATTGGTCAAGTCAATGTCTAGAATTTTCCCAGCCCAACCGTTCATTTAATTCCTTTCGAGTTGATTGATTTTCAAAAATCGTGCGTACACAGCATCCCAGGATGGCGTGTCGCGTGGTTCGTAGCGCGTGAGTGAGTTCGATGCCGCGACCATCGCACGACCTTGTTCGAGTGATGACAACTCGCCGGTGGCGATGAGTTGCATCAATAAATTGCCAATCGCCGTGGCTTCGACCGGTCCTGCGAGCACGATGCGTCCGGTCGCATCCGCCGTGAATTGGCAGAGCAATTGATTGAGCGAACCGCCGCCGACGATGCGTACTGTTTCGATGCGTGTGTTCGTCAGCGATTCGAGTGCGCCGATGACCCAGCGATATTTCAGCGCGAGACTTTCGAGGCACGCGCGCACAATTGCGCCGACGCTCGCCGGCGCCGGCTCGCCGACACGCTGGCAGAACGCGCGAATCGCGGTGGGCATGTCGAGCGGGTTGAGAAAATCGTGCGCGTCGGGGTCGAGCAAACTTGCGAGTGGTTTTGTTTGCAGGGCGAGTGTTTGCAAATCGCTCCAGGTGTACGCGTGTCCTTCGTTTTGCCAATGTTGTTGCGATGCTTGCAATAGCCACAGCCCCGCAACATTTTTCAGCAAACGAATCGTGCGATTGACGCCACCCTCGTTCGTCAAATTCAATTGTAATGCGCGCGGGTTGATAATCGGTTCGTTCACTTCCATGCCGACGAGACTCCACGTGCCACTGCTGATGTACGCGCTCGTCGCATCCAGGTTTGGCACGGCGGCGACGGCACTCGCGGTGTCGTGGCAAGCGACGGCAATCACCGGCGCGCGTGTGTCGAGACCTAGTTCGCTTTGCACGTCCGCGTTCAACTCGCCGAGAGGTGTGCCGGGCGCGACAAATTCATCTGGCAAAATGTGCGATGGAATGTTGAGCGCATCGAGCAATGGGGTTGCCCACTTGCGCGTGCGCGCGTCGAGCATCTGGGTTGTGCTCGCAATCGTGTACTCGCACGCCTTGATGCCGGTGAGCCAATAGTGAATCAGGTCGGGTATCATCAACATCCGGTCGGCAATTTGCAAACGCGGATCATTACATTCGACTTGACTGAACAACTGATACAACGTGTTCAACTGCATGAACTGAATGCCGGTCTGCGCGAAAACCTGGTCGCGTGGCACACGCGACCACACACGTTCCATCGCACCATCGGTACGCACGTCGCGATAGTGGTACGGCGCGCCGAGCAAATTCCCGGCGCGGTCGAGCAACCCGTAATCCACACCCCAGGTGTCCACACCCATGCCGGCGAGCGAACCCAGGTTGGCGCTGTGCGCGATGCCGACTTTGATCTCGCGCCATAGGTCGAATAGATTCCAGTACAGATGTCCTTGTGCGCGCACAGGCGCATTTTGAAAGCGATGCTGTTCGCGTAAATTTAATCGCGTGCCATCCCACTCACCCAACACGACGCGTCCGCTTGCCGCGCCTAAATCAACCGCGAGATAATTTTTTTGATTCGTCATTTTCGTTTTGCCAACGATTATTTTTTCCAGACCTGTTCGTACAATCTCAGCCAATTACCGCCCATAATTTTTTGCGTGTCTTGCTCCGCATAGCCGCGCGCGAGCAAAGCGTTCGTCACGTTCGCGCACGCGGCGATGGATTCGAAACCAACGGTCGGTTGTACGGCTTGAAATTGCGCGAGTACTTGCGGCGGCATGCCGCGCAATGCTTGCGCCGCAATTTCGGGTGTCATTTCTTCCATGAAATCGGGACCGATGCCGACATGGTCAATGCCAATCAGGTTGACGAGATAATCAATCGTCGCCACGTAATCGGAGAGTGTTGCTGCGCCCGAGCAAGTGAGCAACGGCGCGAACACAACCACGCCGACCACGCCGCCGCGTTCTGCCAACGCCTTGAGTGCGTCGTCCTATTTGTTGCGTGGATGTCCGCATCGCACGAGCGGATTGGCGTGTGTGAACGCAATCGGTTGTTGCTAGCGCGACTGTTTGCCAAGCCGGCCAACGTGC
>CAZPIR010000573.1:0-2722 GCA_964586085.1 uncultured Anaerolineaceae bacterium
CGTGCAAACGAACAACTCGCATAAGATTCTCCTTTGGGTTATTGTATCGCATCGGCGTTACAATGCAACCGCGCGCGCAAAATAAAAAACGCGCCAGTGTCTAGACTGGCGCGCATTCGTTTAACCTTCTTCGTTTGTGACCACGCGAAACTTGTAACCGTAGAGAATCAAGCCCTCTTCGCCGTACTCACGCAGTTTGCGTGTGACCATTTCGACGCGCTGTCCGATTTTCATGTCACCCGGATTGACGTCGGTGATCTGCGCTTCGACCATCGGTCCTTCGTCGAGCTTGATCATGCCGACGATGTACGGCACATTGCCTTCATGTCCGAGCGGAGCTTGATACACAGTCGCGAACGAGTAAACCTCGCCGTGTCCGTCAAATTCGTGCGCGGTCAGGTCGGACGATTTGCATTCGGTGCAGACCTGGCGCGGCGGAAAAAATTTCGCGCCGCAACTTTTGCACACGCATCCTTCGAGCCGATAACGTTGATCTTTTAGTCGCCAACTACGTGCTAAATCCATAACAACCTCAATGAACCAATTTCTCAATGAACCAATGAACCAATTTTTGTTTGGCGCATTGGCTCATTGATGCATTGGTCAATTGACAAAAATGTGCGTGACCGCATTTGCCGCGAGTCCGCCAAGCGATTGTGTCATTGCCACGTGCGCGTCCGGCACCTGGTTCTTGCCGGCTTCGCCGCGCAATTGCGTGACGGCTTCGACGGCTTGGTACACGCCGGTCGCGCCAACCGGATGACCGCGTGCTTTCAAACCACCCATCGTGCTGAGCGGCAGTTTGCCTTTCGGTGCAAGTTCGCCTTCGCGCGCGAGGTTGATGCCGCGTCCGCGTTCCGCGAACCCGGATGCTTCGAGTGACATGACGCTCATGATCGAGAAGGCGTCGTGCACCTCGAACAAATCCACCTCACTTGATGTGACGCCGGCTTGCGCGTACGCTTTTTTCGCCGAGCGTTCGACCGCGTCGAGCCACAACGGATCGCGACGATCATGCAGAGCGAGCGAATCGGTCGCCGATGTACTCGCGGCGATTTTCACCGCGCGCGCGCGATTGCCGTTGAGATGATCGGTCGCCATTAAAATCACTGCCGCCGCGCCATCACCAATCGGCGCGGAATCCATCACGCTGATCGGGTCGGCGACGTTGCGCGAATTTTTGTACTGGTCGAGCGTGATGGGCGAGCGGAACATGGCGTACGGATTGTTCGCCGCGTTCGCGTGCGCATTCATCGAGAGCATCGCAAAATCTTCCGGCACCAAATCGTACTCGTGCATGTAACGTTTCATCAACAACGCGTTGAGCGCGACGAACGAGATGCCGTGAATCGTTTCGTAATCCGAGTCTGCCGCCATTGCGAGCGCGGCAGTTGTGCCACAATTGGAAAGCTCGGTTAATTTTTCTGCGCCGAGCACGATGACCGTGTCGAATTGGCCGGAGGCCACCGCGAGATAACCGACGCGCAGTGCGCCGCCGCCGCCGCCACACGCGGCTTCGACCTTGAATGCTTCGATCCCACGCATGCCAATTTCATCGGCGATGAGCGCACCCAGGTTTTCCTGCCCGGTCAATTCGCCGCTCAGCATGTTGCCGACGTACAACGCTTCCGCGTGGTCCATGTGCGCGTCCCTGAGCGCGGCAAGTGATGCCTCGACTGCGAGATGCCGCAGAGACTTGTCCCAATGTTCCTTGACTTTGGTTTGTCCAATACCTGCAATTGAAACGTTACGCATAATGTCTCCAAATCTAGTAATCCGTATTCACTAACCAGTATTCAGGTCTGATTACTGAACACTGATTGCTGAATACTAGTTCATCACAAGTTTTCCGCGAAAGCGCGCGTACATCGCGTAATCAATCACTTCGCGCCGTTGCACGTACCACATCGTCCTGGGCGCGTGCGCGCGCCGTTCCGCGATTTTATCCGTGACGGTCCAGATGAACGAATCGCTCCCCGCGCCACTCCCGAACGAGCACATGAAAATTCGGTCGCCCGGTTTCGCCACGTCGAGCACAGCCGTCATGCCAATCATCGCCGCGCCAGAGTACGTGTTGCCAATTTTACCACTCAACAGCCCCACGGCGATTTGCTCTTTGGTAAATCCGAGTTGCTTGGCGGCGGTGCTCGGAAATTTCACATTCGGTTGATGAAAAATCGCGTACGCAAAATCACTCGGCTTGTAACCCGCGGCATCGAGCAAGCCGCGCGCGCTGGCGAGTGTGTGCGCGAAATACGCCGGTTCGCCGGTGAAACGATTGCCGTGTTCGGGATAGTGCATGTGTTGGCGTCGGAAAAAATCCGGCGTGTCGGTCACGTACGAGTGCGACGCTTCGAGCACGGCGACCGATTGTTCTTTGGGTCCGAGGATGTACGCCGCGCCGCCCGCGCCTGCCGTGTATTCGAGCGCATCGCCGGGACGACCTTGCGCCGTGTCCATACCAATCGCCATCGCGTACTCAGCCATCTCCGAACCAACCAAACCAATCGCGGCTTGCATCGCTTCGGTGCCGGCTTTGCACGCAAATTCCCAGTCGCCGGCAAGCACATAGCCGGACGCGCCAATCGCTTCGGCGACCATCGTGGACGAGGGCTTGACGGCGTACGGATGCGACTCGCTCCCGACCCAAACTGCGCGCAATTCATTCGCTTGAATGTTCGCGCGCGCGAGCGCATTGCGCGCCGCTTCGATGCTCATTGTC
>CAZPIR010000574.1:0-2687 GCA_964586085.1 uncultured Anaerolineaceae bacterium
AAGATTGCCGAATTGATTGTTGCCAAGCACCGTCACGGTCCAACCAAGGACTTGCAATTGTTGTTCATCGAAGAGCAAGCCAAGTTTGGCGATTTAGTGCAGGACGCAAATTACAACGGCGCGTTGTAAAGGTTGTCACCGAGTTCACAGAGAATAGAGAGTTCCATTTTTCTTTACGCCCTCTGCGTTCTCTGCGATTAAATTGAGTGATGAAAAAATTTTCCGGTTTTCCTGACGGCAAAGTATCCGTCACGCCACTGCCGAATTTATTTTTTACCGAATTGCTCCCGGCGATAGACGACCTTGCCGAGTTCAAAGTGACCTTGCATGTGTTTTGGTTACTCGCGAATGACAAGCATCGCAATTTGTATGTGACGCTGGGCGAACTGCGCGGCGATGCAACCTTGATGCAATCGCTGGCGACGCTCGGCAAGCCGGAAAAAAAATTACAGCACGGACTTGATGCGGCGGTTGAACGCGGTACATTGTTGTGCGCCGAGGCGGACGACCTGGTTTATTTTGCCAACACGCAAGCCGGTCGTCGCGCGTACGAAAAATTTGATGGCGCGGTTGTGTCAGCGCAAACTGAACCAGCGCACGTTGCCGAGCGTCCCAACATTTTTGCGCTGTACGAACAGAACATTGGCTTGCTGACGCCGATCATTTCGGATGAATTGCGTGACGCGGAAAAACAATTTTCCGCCGAGTGGGTTGCGGACGCGATCAAAATCGCGGTTGAAAACAACAAACGTAGTTGGCGATACGTTCAAGCCATTCTCGCGCGCTGGCAAGAAGAAGGACGCGGCGAAGCGAAAAAGCCAAAAAAATGGTATGGGGATGAGTACAGTAAATACGTCAACCGATAAAACGGTCTGTCCGATTTGTCACGGTGCGGGATTTGTGCGCCGCAACGTACTGGTCGGACATCCAGATTTTGGACGCGCGATTCCGTGTGAATGTAAATTGCGCGAGACACAACAAGCGAGTTTGAATGAATTGCAACAGGCGAGTGGTATTACGCATCTGAGGCAAATGACGTTTACAACGTTCATGCCGGATGGCATCGGCTTGAATCCGGACAAGCGCAAAAATTTGCGCGAGGTGTACGAGCGTGCTCGTGAATTTGCGCGTGAACCGCATGGTTGGCTTTTGCTCAAGGGTGGTTATGGTTGCGGCAAAACGCATCTCGCCGCCGCGATTGCGAACGACCGTTTGGCGCGTGGCGAGTCGGCGTTGTTTGTCGTTGTCCCGGACTTGCTCGATCACTTGCGCGCGACGTTCGCGCCGACGAGTCGCGTGTCGTACGATGAACGTTTTGAAGGCATTCGGGATTCCGCGTTTCTCATTCTCGACGATTTCGGTGCGCAAAGTGCAACCGCGTGGGCGCAAGAAAAATTATTCCAGATTTTAAATCATCGTTACAATGCGCAACTGCCCACTGTCATTACGACGAACCGCGAACTGGAAGAGATCGAACCGCGTTTGCGTTCGCGTTTGGGCGATGCAACCTTGTGTTCCATCGCCACGATTCTTGCGCCGGATTTTCGACAGGGCGGCACGGACAGCGCGCGGGTTGGTTTGTCGAACCTGAGTTTGTACTCGGAGATGGCGTTCGGCAATTTTGATTTACGCAAAGATGAACTCAAGGGCGACGAGGGCGGCAACCTGCGCAAGATTGTTCACATTGCCGAAGATTATGCGGCGCATCCGCGAGGGTTCATCGTATTCACCGGCAATTATGGTTGCGGCAAAACCCATCTTGCCGCCGCGATTGCGAATGCTGTTGTGCAACGCGGACACATGGCAATGTTCGTTGTCGTGCCAGATTTGCTCGATCACTTGCGCGCGACGTTTGCGCCGGGTAGCGCGGTTTCACTCGACCAACGTTTCGAGGAAACGCGCACCGCGCCTTTGCTCGTGCTTGATGATCTCGGCACGGAGAATGCAACCGCGTGGAGCCGCGAAAAACTTTTTCAAATCATTGATTATCGTTACGTGGCTAAACTGCCGACCATCATTACGATTCATCGCGAAGCCGAAATTGATCAACGTATCAAGACGCGCATCTTTGACCTGGATCGCAGTTCGGTCAACGAAATTCTCGCCCCCAGTTATCGCATGACGCATCGCCGCGCGGAAAGCAAGAGCGCGCCGGTTCCATCGCGTCGCCCGCGCAACTACCGCGAGCGCGAATAGATGCAAACGCGTTCGCGTGCAATCCTACTTGCTGGACTTTTGTCGGCGTGCCTCACGTTCGTCATCCAACTTCTATCAGTGGCGCCGGGTTTGCTTGATGGCGACCCTGGGCATTTTGAAACCGTCACCCACGTCCTAGGTATTTCTTATCCGCCGGGATTTCCGCTGTATGTTTTGCTTGGCTGGCTCTGGTCGCATGTGCCGATTGGCACGCTTGCCTTTCAGATGAATTTGCTCTCGGCAGTGTTTGGCGCATTGACGGTTGGTGTGTTGTGCATTTTACTTCTGCGCCAAGAATTACACTGGCTCGCCGCGTTCACGAGTTGCGCCGCGCTGATTTGGTTGCCGCCGTTTCAAGAGTATGCCTCGTTCGCGTCCGAACACACCTTGCACACCTTGTTGAGCGTTCTCTTCATTGGGTTTCTCGCCGAATGGGAGCGTACGCAAAAAATAATTTGGCTTAACCTGGCGTGGTTTATCTTTGGCTTGGG
>CAZPIR010000575.1:0-2685 GCA_964586085.1 uncultured Anaerolineaceae bacterium
AATCACCATCACCGCTTCGTCCGGCTTGAGCAAAGACGAAATTGACAAGATGGTCAAGGAAGCGCAAAAGTTTTCGGATGAAGACAAAAAGCGCAAGGACGAGGTGGAGACGCGCAACAACGCGGACAGCGCGGTCTATCAATCGGAAAAGATGCTCAAGGATTTGGGCGACAAGGTTCCCGCCGATGTCAAGACCGAAGTTGAAGGCAAAATCGCCGAGTTGAAAACCGCGATGGGCGGACGCGACCTCGATGACATCAAAAAGAAAACCGAAGCATTGGCGCAATCGCTCCAAAAGATCGGCGAAAAGATGTACAAGGAAACCGGCGGCGCAACACCTCCTCCAGGTGGCGACGCGGGTGCCAGCACTCCCCCACCACCCGGCGGCGCCGACACGGTTGAGGGCGAGTTCCGCGAAGTGAAAGAATAGTAGACCGTAGACAGTAGACAGACAGCGGAGTTGAAGATGATTCGACTCCGCTGTTTATTTTGGCGAAGTTAAAAAATCCGAAATGGTTAAACGCATTAAATTATAATCCGCTGTTTGACACATCCCCGCACTCGTGCTAAAATCGCCCGCAGTTGAATAGTCACAACGTTGAGCCGGAAGAGTAGAGTCAATCGCGTTGATAGAGAAGCGAGGTCATCGGGTGGAAACCTCGCGCAACCAGACACTCGAACGTCGCCGGGGAGTTGAATCAACGAATGGCGCACTGCCGTTGAATTGATTCCGGGTCAGCCCGATAGCGCTTGAGAGATGGAAGTTTGGTGGTTTGGTGGTTTGGTGGTTGGATATTTCCCAACAACCCAACAACCCAACAACCTAACGACCAAACAAGGTGGTACCGCGAGTTCCCTTTCGCCCTTGAGGTGGAAGGGATTTTTGTTTTCAAGGAGGAAACAAAATGACGGCGACGAAACTGTTGTGGGACATGACGTGGCGAGGCGCGTTCTGGGGTATGCTTGCAGGCACACTATTTGGCATCGCGTATGCCATCGTGTTCATCGAAGTGAACACGATCATCAACTGGCTCGCGCACAAATCGTTCGAGTTGCAAAACGCGGATCTCTGGACGATTGTGACCACCTTGATTCTGGTTGCTTTGTCGGGCGCATTTTTTGGCTTGGTCTGTGGCGCGCCGACCGGGTTGGTGATTGGCGCGGCGAATGGCTTGCTCATCGGCGTTATCACACATCGGTACTTTGTGCCGATGCCGGATGCGCGCACGTATCGGCGCATGGTTGCCATCGTCAGCGCGATTTTCACCGGCGTCACGTCGTGGATGGGCTTTATGATTGCATGGACATTTTATACGCAACGCGTGACGCCGGATGTGACCATTCTCTTGCTGATGGTGACCCTGCCCGCTATCATCGCCGCACTCGCCGCGATTTGGGTCAGCCGGCGCGTCGAGGGTTGGTACACACGCGCAACCAAAAAGATATGACCGGCAAAATGATTTTCGGAATGACGTGGCGCGGCGCGGCGTGGGGCTTGCTTGGCGGGACGATGCTCGGCACAGTGTACGGCGCGATTTTTGCGAACGTGCTGATGGTCTTTGGCTTGCTCGCGCAACCGACAGCGCAATTTCAAAGCGATGACATTCCGCGCGCCATGTTTGCGATGTTGTTTCTCGCGTTCATCGGCTCGATTATCGGCGCGTTGTTCGGTGTGCCAACCGGGGTGGTGGTTGGGTTGTTGGATGGTTTGGCGATTGGAATTGTCACGCGCCTCTTTTTCTATCCGCTTCGCAACGCGCAAACCTATCGCCGCGTCATCGCCATCCTCGTCGCGGTGTTGACCAGCGTGGTATCCTGGTTTTGCTTTTTCGCGATCATGCTGTTTTATGCGAATCGTGACAAGGCAAATGTGAACGCACTTGCGATTGCGGTGATCATTCCGGCGTTGATTGCCGGCGTTGCATCCGTGTTCATCAGCCGATTGATTGCGAATTGGTATGAGCGAGGGGCGAACGGAAACAGCAAAGGAGGCGACGCCATGACAACGCGCAAATTGTTGTGGGGAATGACGTGGCGGGGCGCGGTGTGGGGATTTAATGCCGGAATAGTTCTCAGTGTCATTTACGCTGAAATCTTGATGATTACCTTCGCCATCATTGGAGCATCCACCCAACAATATCGCAGCTCCTTCTCGGATATATCAGATATCGCTAAATTTGTTTACTCAATTGGTCAACTCATCTTTGGGTCAGCCGTTCTTGGTGGCATGCTCGGTTCGCCAACTGGGCTCGTAGTTGGAGGCATGAACGGATTACTCCTAGGCATAATAACCCGCACATACTTTCATACACTTAACAACCCTCAACAATACAAGCAAGTAGTTGTAGTTCTCAGTACATCTTTCACATGCATTATGTCATGGTTTGTCATCTCACAACTTTATAGTATTTATTTCCATCTCAGTGAAGCTGTTGGCATTGGCATTATTCTCTTCGAAGTTGCTCCTGCGTTTGTTGCCGGGGGTGGTGCGGCTTTTGTGAGTCATCGTCTCGCCCGCTGGTACGAACGCGAATCAGCCAAAGGAATTTCGCAAAATGTTTCGCCCAACTGAAACACACAAAACAAAATCAATGACTGTCATCGTTCTCATCCCCGCGCCAGTTTTCGGCGTCGGCGCGGGGTAGTGTGCCGAATCAAAATCTATCGTTCACCACAGAGAAACGG
>CAZPIR010000576.1:0-2681 GCA_964586085.1 uncultured Anaerolineaceae bacterium
CTGAATACTGTTTACTGGAAATTATCCTGGACGAAGCCAGAACAACAAGGCAAATGAACCCAGGACAATGAGCGCGAACTCGGCAAAGACGATGCGGTTGAGGCGATTCCACAAATACTGTTGAAGCAAACCGGTCATGGCATAGAAAAAAACGAGGAGCAGTGCGCCACCCATAAAGCCGGTGAGATTCCAATAATTCAGCGCCCACACCATTTCGCCGATGGACAAACCGACTGCCGCGGCAAACATCCAGGTGCGACGAAAATCGGATTCACTGCCGCGCAACAATTCAAGCGCGAGCAGACCGGCGACAAGCCCGATGCCGGTCGCGGAGAAGAGCGAGCGTAGTTTCCAACTGTAAATCGTTGCAAAGAAAATGAGCGCGGCAAGATACGCGGCGAGATTCACGCCGAGCCGCGCCGCGCTGTAACGGTGATCGTTTAGGTCAATCGTGGTATACTCGCCGATGATGACCGCGACCAAAAAAACGCCGGTGATGACAATGCCGGTCAAGC
Source organism: uncultured Anaerolineaceae bacterium (assembly GCA_964586085.1). GTDB lineage: Bacteria > Chloroflexota > Anaerolineae > UBA4142 > UBA4142 > JACRBM01. The sequence goes on from CAZPIR010000576.1 coordinate 516, forward strand.
CAAACACGCCATTCACGCGCACGTTCACGAGCGACAAGATGATCGTGGACGCGATGACAATGAGCGCGGGTAAAATCCACAGAATGAAAATATAGCGCGTGCTCGCAAGGTGAATGCGCGGATGCGCGCGCGCAATGCCATTCACGCCGGCGGCGGTGAGCGCGGCAAGCACCAACGCAATCAACCAGGGACCAGAAATAGTCAGCCCGGCATCGGAACCGAGAAACGAAAATTGTAATTGCGTGGAAGGTAAATCGAGCACGAGCGAGAGGGTCAAGCCCACCAGCACCAAACTCGTCAACAAACTCAAGCGGTCGAGCGGAATAAAGGTGCGTTCGGGTTGTGGTTGTTCCATCATGCGCGCATCATATCTGCCGAGAGGAAATTTGTCAAAATGGGAATGCTTTCTTTTGTGGTGATCGGTCTCGTCGTGGGCTATGCGATTCATCGCCTCGCCGATGCGTTGCCAAAATCACGCGAGGCAGATTGGCGGATTCCTTATCGCACGCCATTGCTTGCAATTGCAACGGCGATATTATTTGCGATCATTGTCGCGCGTGCCGGCATCACGATTCAATCCGTGCTCGCGTTGATTTACACCGCAATTTTTTTGCTTGTCCTCGTGATTGATTACGAGTACCGTTTGATTCTCAACATCGTCATCCTGCCGGCGATTCTACTCGCCGCGCTCGCCAGTCCGTTTACGCACATGTGTTGGCTGTTGTCCTTACTCGGCGGTGTCGTTGCATTCGCCTTTGTGTTTACGATTTACATTGCCGCGCCGGTTTATTCGCGTTGGCGCAAACACAAACTTGCCGTGCCATTTGGTTTTGGCGATGTGAAACTCGCCGCATTCATGGGCATTGTCACCGGTTTTCCGGCGAGTGTGCTCGCGCTCGTGCTCGCGATTTTGTTGGGAGGGCTTGCCGGCGTCGCCGTGCTCGCGTACCAATTTGCGCGCACGCGTCACATTGATACAGGCGTGCCAATTGCGTACGGTCCGTACTTTTGTATCGCGGGCTGGGTGTTTATGGTTTTTGGCGTGTGGTGGTTGCAATAGGTTGAAACTGCTTTGCACGTGTGGTAAAATGCGCATCGAAAATTTGTTCGGCGGAGAAAACCATGTCGGCTGAAAAAATTGTTTGCGTGAATCATCCGCAAACCGAAACCTTGTTGCGCTGTAACAAATGCGGTAATCCCGTGTGCATCAAGTGTGTGGTACGCACACCGGTCGGTTATCGGTGCAAGTCATGCTTGAATGTTCAGCAAGCCGGATATTACACCGCGCTTTCAACCGATTACGCGCTCACCACACTCGTCGGCACGGTTGTTTCGATCATCGGCGGCGCGATTGGCGCGGCACTCGGCGGCATCTGGCTCATCGCGCTGTTCTATGGACCGTTTGCCGGCGGCATTATCGCCGAAGCGATTCGCCGCACGATTCAAAAACGACGCGGCAAATATCTCTGGCTCGTCGCATGCGCGACCGTGATCGTCGGCGGATTTATTGGCGCTGGCATCACAATCGCCATGCCCATGTTCACACGTGGGTTCAGCATCGGATTGCTGTTGGCGATCCCTTTTGCGGCGCTAGCCAATATTTTCAATCTCGGTTTTCTCATTTACCTCGCACTCGCGGTCAGTACCGTTTACGCGCGTTTGCGCTAGTTGGGGAGCATCTATGCTGGCAGAACTCGATATCAGCAATTTCGCAATCATTGATCATTTGCATTTGCAATTCAATCCTGGATTCAATGTGTTGACCGGCGAGACCGGCGCGGGCAAGTCCATCATCATTGATGCGCTCGGCACCCTACTCGGCGGGCGCGGGCAAAGCGAATTTGTGCGCGCGGGCGTGGACAAGGCACGCGTCGAAGCGATGTTCACGCTCGATGCCGCAATGCGTCAAGACACGTTCGCCCTCCTCGATGAAATCGGCATCGAGCACACCGAGGATGCGCTCATCATCACGCGCGAAATTTCACGCGAGGGTCGCAACGTGTGCCGCGTGAATGGTCGCGCCGTGACCTTGACCGCTCTGCAACGCATCGGCGAACGATTGATTGACATTCACGGACAGAGCGAACATCTTTCGTTGTTGCGCGTGCGCGAGCACATTGATTTTCTCGACCGCTATGGCAACCTGTGGGAAAGTCGCACACGCGT
>CAZPIR010000577.1:0-2678 GCA_964586085.1 uncultured Anaerolineaceae bacterium
TCGACTTGGCGCACGGCGAGTTCGCGTTGCAGTGTGCCAAGTTGCGAGTCGTTGACTGCGATCAACAACCCGCCGGATGTTTGCGGGTCAAAGAAAATCGCTTCGAGTTCTTCCGCGAGCGCGCGCGTGAATTGCACCTTGTCATCGAGATACAATCGGTTGCGCCCCGTGCCGCCGGGAATTTGGTTTTTCTGCGCGTACTCGAGCGCGCCATCGAGAATCGGCAAAGCGTCGGCGTGAAAACGCAACGCCACATTCGATGCTTCGGCGATTTCGTGCGCGTGACCGAGCAAGCCGTACCCGGTAATATCGGTCGCGCACACAACCTGGGTTGCGCGCATCGCTTGCGCCGCATGGCGATTCAACCGTGACATCCAGGTGATGGCGTTTTGCAAATGCACGTCGGAGGCAACGCCATTTTTGCCGGCAGTCGTGAGCAATCCCGAACCGAGCGGTTTGGTGAGCACGAGCACATCGCCCACGCGCGCGCCGCCTTTGCGCGTAATGTGATCAGGATGTACGGTGCCGGTCACCGACAAGCCAAACTTGGGTTCGTTGTCCGTGATCGTGTGACCGCCGGCAATCACCGCGCCGGCTTGTGCAACCTTGTCTGCCGCGCCGCGCAAAATGTCGCTGAACAATTCGAGCGGCAAATCTTCGCGCCACGCCGCAATGTTGAGCGCGAGCAAGACTTCGCCGCCCATCGCGTACACGTCACTCATCGCATTCGCCGCCGCGATGGCGCCGAACGCGTACGCGTCGTCCACGACCGGCGGAAAAAAATCCATCGTTTGAATGATGGCGGTCGTGTCGTTGATGCGGTACACCGCCGCATCGTCCGGCTGACCCAGCCCGACGAGCAATGCCGGAAAATCTGCCGATTTGAAAATGTTTGCCAACGGGCGCACAACTTGCGCCAACTCAGCCGCGCCGAGTTTCGACGCTCAGCCCGCGCATGCGGCGTATGAAGTGAGGCGAATTTGTTTTGCAGTCGTCATGGTGTTTTCGATTTTTGCGCCGACAATTCGCGGTACAAGTTCCAAATGCCGCGCAATTGTTGTAACACGATTAGGGGTAGTTTAGATACGAAAAAGATATTGGTCGCGCCGGCTTTGCGCGAATAGTGCGGCACGGGCACTTCGCAAATTTTATACCCGGCGAGATGTGCGCGCACGACAAACTCGGCAGTAAAGAACGCAAAGTGATGCACCTGTTGCGCGATGCGTTCGATGGGTTCGCGGCGCAACAACCGAAAGCCGGTGTCCATGTCTTGGTACGGCACGCCGAACATTCCGCGCAAAAGCAGGTTCAGCCCACGCGAAAGAATGATGCGATAGAACGGATCGCGGCGTGGGCTTTTCATACCCAGGATAATATCGTGCGTGGACATTTTTGGCACGAGTCGCCAAAAATCAATCGCCGCGAATTGATAATCGCTGTCCACCAAAAAAATCCAATCGCGCTCGGCCAGTTGTACTGCATCCTTGACTGCGTTCAAATAGCCCTTGCGCTCGTCGCTTGTGTAAACGCGAATCGGGAGCGTGCGACCTAATCGGCGCACGACGGTTTTGGTGTCGTCGGTACTGCCATCCTCGGCGATGATGAGTTCGAACGGAACCTTGCCATCGAGTTCGTCGTAATAATTCCGCACCGTGTCTTCGATGATGGCGGCTTCGTTGTACACCGGAAAGATCAACGAGATGCCGTTACCCAGCGTTTGCGGATCAATTTGGGGATTCACGTGGTTGTTTCCCTTGCGTTGGATTGAATCGAGATGGTGCGCCAGGGCTTGGGCAAGAAAATCGTCAGCATCACGGCGAGGTTGACCACGCCGATAAACAACCAGTACCCGTTTTTGAAATCTGCCAAGTAATAACGCATCAGGTCAGGATTGGTCAAATGAAAATATAAAGTGAGCGCGGATAACGCGCCAAAAATTCCCAGCCCGAAAACCCAAAACGCAAGTTGCCTGACCTGTTGTTGCAATTCAACGCGATGCGCGAAAAACCAATCGAGCGCGAGCGCGATTGCCCAGGGAAACAAAATGAACGTGATGCGAATTTCGCGCGCGCGAGAGATGCTCAGCGTCGCCACGAGCACGAGTGCCAACACGATTGGCGCAGTCGAGATGATGACAGACCACGCGTGATTGCGCGCATCGTTGTGTCGCCAGTGTTGAACCAGGCTGATTAAATAAGGCAACCATAACGCGCCGAATGTGCAAAACATGAACGCGCTGGTTTCACCCAGGTTGGTAAAATTCAACACCGAACTATTTAACGAATCGGGTATGGTGTTGCCCCACACCAAGCGAATGCCAATCAAGGCGAGCACCGGCACGACGGCGACGAGAATGCGTTTGCCCCAGGATTGTTTCGATGCGAGCACGTAGGCGAGCGGCATGATGAGTGTGGTCTCGCGGGTGAGTGCGGCGGCAATGCTGATGAGGCAGACCCAGAACAAGTTGGAACGCATGACCGCAATCAAGCCAACGACTAGGAGCAAAAAGGCGAGCGGGTCTTCGCGCGTGTAAACCGGATAACGATATGCCAACAACACCGGCGGCGAGACGAGAAAAAACAAGCCGCCGATAAAACTTGTGCGCGGGTCAAATGATAATTCGCGCAAGAAAAAATATAACGCGATGACGGTGCCGTAGAAAATTAAAAAACTGAGTG
>CAZPIR010000578.1:0-2677 GCA_964586085.1 uncultured Anaerolineaceae bacterium
CCATCACTTGCCGGCCAACTAACTTTTCACCAACTATCGCACTCACCAACTATTCCACCAACGCACTCTCCGCGTATTGCGATTTTTCCGTTTTGTTGTATACTTAATTTAAGAATGCCAAACACCTAGACCGTAGTAAATTTTTGGGAGGACTCGATGAGGAGAACAGCATTACACATCGCATTGATCGTGCTGGCATTGTTCGTCGCCGGCATCATCAACACCGCATCCGTCGCCGCCGCGCCCAACGCGCAATCGGCAACCGCGTGGACCGGTTTCTACTTTGCAAACCGCAACTTGCAAGGCAGTCCCGCCTATCAACGCGACGACGCCAACCTCAATTTCGTGTGGGGGAGCGCCGGACCGGGCGGCGGCGTGCCCGGGCAAAATTTTTCCGCGCGCTGGATTCGCTGGGTTTATTTCGACCGCGCCGGCAACTGGACGCTGACGACGATTGCCGACAATGGCGTGCGCCTGTTCATTGACGAAACGCTTGTGATTGACCAGTGGCGCAATCAAGGCACCGTCACCAATTCGGCAACCGTGAACTTGGCGATGGGCTTTCACCTCGTCAAGCTGGAATACTATCACGGCGAAGGCGTTGCCGAAGCGCATCTGCAAATCTCCTCCGCGAGTTACCCCGATTGGCGCGGCGAGTACTATAACAATCCCGACCTCGCCGGCGGTCCCATCTTTATCCGCAACGACTCGGCGATCAATTTCAATTTTGGTCCCGGTGGTCCGGGCGGCGGCATTCCCGGTTACAATTATTCGATTCGCTGGACGCGCACACAGTACTTTGCCGCCGGCAAATATCGCTTTACCGCGACGACGAGCGACGGCAATCGGCTGTGGGTGGATGATCGGCTCATCATTGATCGCTGGGTTCCGCAAGGACCAACTGCCATCTCCGGCGAAATTTCGCTGACCGAGGGCAATCACTCGATCAAGATGGAATACTTTAATCGTTCGGGTTCCGGCTTTGCCGTGTTGACCTGGGCGCAAATCGCCGGTCTCGAAACGTGGCACGGCGAGTATTACAACAATCCGAATCTCGCCGGCGCGCCAACCTTGTTCCGCGATGACACCGACCTGAATTTCGATTGGCAAGGCCTCTCGCCGGGCTTGGGCATTCCCGGCACAAATTGGTCGGCACGATTCACGGCAAAGCGCAATGCGCCCGCGACCGGGTATTACACCGTCGTTGCGACGAGTGATGATGGCGTGCGCGTGTGGGTGGACAATAACATCGTAATTGACCAGTGGCGCGATCAAGCGCCGACGACCTTTGCGGCGACCGTGTACTTGAACGCCGGTCAACACGATTGGCGCGTCGAGTACTATCAACGCGGGGGCGGCTCGATGTTGCGCGTGCAAATCAATTCGGGCGTCACCCCGCCGCCGCCACCGCCGCCGTACGGCGAAGTGATTATGGATGTTCAACTCCCAGGATTCCAAAAAGGCGGTTCGGCATCCGGCTGGCACACCGCGCCAAATGGATACGGTGGCTATGCTTTCTGGACCGAGAACAATACGTACGCCGCGCCGTACTATAACTGGGGACGTTACTATCCCACTCTGCCGCGCGCCGGCTATTACGAAGTGTACGTCTGGATTCCGGCGAACGTCGCCACGACACGCAGTGCGCGCTACTGGGTCATGCACAGCGGCGCATACAACACCGTGCGTCTGCCACAAGGGCTGTACGCCAATCAATGGGTCTCGCTCGGCTCGTTCTACTTTAACGCGCGCGGCGGCGAGTACCTCTCGCTGTCTGACGTGACGTACGAACCTTTCCTCGCCACAACCCTCGCGTTCAGCGGCGTCAAGTTCGTCCCGCGCTAGTCAGAGTTCAGTGAACAGTATTCAGTAATCAGTCTTCAGTAAACTGAAAACTGATTACTGTTCACTGCTTACTATTCAAGGACACCATGCCCCCAATCACCCAATCACCCGATCACCCAGCCACACCCTCCCTCGCCATCATCGGCGGCACCGGCAAAGAAGGCAACGCCCTCGCCGCACGCTTTGCGCGCGCCGGTGTGCGCGTGCTCATCGGCTCGCGTGATGCAACCAAAGCGCAGAACGCCGCGAACGAATTGAATCAACGCATCAATGCGACGAATGTCGAAGGGTACACGAATCGCCAAGCGGCACAACATGCCGACGTGGTTTTGCTCTCTGTACCGTACGCCGGCATGCAACCGATTCTGGACGATCTGCGTGAAGCGGCGCAAAATAAAATCGTCATCAACATAGCGTCCTCGCTCGACCCCGAACGCAAGAGCCGCGCCAAACTCCCGCCCGCCGGTTCCGTGACCGCCGAGGTGCAACAATTTTTCGGCGACACCGCCAAGGTCGTGTGCGCGTTCCAAAACATTTCGCCGGAAAAACTTGAATCGGTCGAAGAAAAAATTGACACCGATGTGCTCGTCTGCGGCAACGACAAGGATGCGCGCGCCATCGTGATTGACCTGATTCGGCGCATCGGCATAGATGCGTTCGATGCCGGGATGCTGGCAAATGCATCCGCCGTTGAAGCGATGACGGCAATTTTGATCGCGGTCAACATCAAATACAAAATCAAGGGCGCGGGCATTCGCCTCGTCGGCGTCCCGCGCTAGACCTCATCCCTATCCCCGTCCTTCGGACACCCCTTCCCCCTCTCCTGAAATTC
>CAZPIR010000579.1:0-2671 GCA_964586085.1 uncultured Anaerolineaceae bacterium
AGCGGCACGGGCTTCGCAAAAAGGTCTCGACCTCGCTTACACAATCGAAACGGATGCGCCCGAAGCCATTGTCGGCGATATTACCCGCTTGCGCCAAATCCTCGTCAACCTCTTGAGCAATGCGGTCAAGTTTACCGAAACCGGCGAAGTCATCGTTTCGGTCAGCAACCAAACCGATGCGACCGGCGAACACACTTTGCACTTGGCAGTCAAGGACAGCGGCATCGGCATTCCCGCCGACCGGATGGACCGATTGTTCAAATCATTCAGCCAGGTGGACAATTCGACCACGCGCCGATACGGCGGCACCGGCTTGGGCTTGGTCATCAGCAAACGTCTCGCCGAATTGATGGGTGGCACGATGTGGGTCACTAGTCCAGGCGTGCCTGGGCAAGGTACCACTTTTCATTTTACAATTCGTGCCGCCGCCGCACCACATCAAACCAATTTGAGCCTGCGCTCGGTGCAACCACAACTCGCCAACTTGCGCGCGCTCGTTGTGGACGACAACGCGACCAATCGCAAAATCGTTGACCTGCAATTGCGTGCGTGGGGCATGGTTCCTGCAACTGCCGCCTCCGGCGCAGAGGCACTCGCGCTGATTCAACGCGGCGAGCGTTTTGACATTGCCATCCTGGATATGCAAATGCCGGAGATGGATGGACTGATGCTCGCGACAGAAATTCGCAAACATCGTCAACCAGCGGAGTTGCCTCTCGTCATGCTCACCTCGATTGGCAGTCGCGCCGAATTGGAACGCACGACCAATGTTCAATTCGCGGCATTCCTCTCCAAACCGGTCAAGGCATCCATGCTGTACAACGCGCTGGTGGATGTGTTTGCGCAACGACCGGTGCGCGCACCGCAACTGAACACACAACCTCAGATTGACGCCAAGATGGGCACACGCCATCCCTTGCGCATTTTAATCGCCGAAGATAATTTGGTTAATCAAAAAGTGGCGTTGTTGATTTTGCAAAAGATGGGTTATCGCGCCGACGTGGCGGGCAATGGTCTCGAAGTGCTCGACGCACTCCACCGTCAACCGTACGACGTGGTGTTGATGGATGTGCAAATGCCGGAGATGGACGGGCTGGATGCGACACGACACATTCGCGCAGAGCTTGAAGCCGCGCACCAACCTCGCATCATCGCCATGACGGCGGAAGCGATGCAAGGCGACCGCGAAATTTGTCTCGATGCCGGTATGGACGATTACATCACCAAGCCGGTGCGCGTCGAAGAATTGGCGCGCGCGCTAGAGTCTGTCAGCCCGCACACTCCCGCGCCCGGTAACTCAACTGCTCCGAGCACGCCACCCGCCGAAATTTTGGACGAGCACCTGCTCGCCGATCTCCGGGACGCCACCGGCGGCGACCTGGCACCACTTGTCGAACTGGTCGGCTTGTTTGAAACAAACGCCCCGCCCCTAATCGAAACAATCCGCCAAGCCACGCTCAACCAAGACGCCGTCGAGTTGCGTCGCGCGGCGCACACGCTCAAATCGGCAAGCGCCAACCTGGGTGCGCGCACACTCGCCGGGTTGTGCAAGCAAATCGAAGATTACGCGCAGAGCGGTAAACTCAATCGCTCCGATCACCCCACGCGCGTCCAAGGCGAATACATCAATGCGCTCAATGCGCTTCGCGCGTACCTCGCGGTTAAATGACCGGGACCGTTTTGAATTTGACACGAAAACTCGAATCGGTATAATCGGATTGCAAATGCCGACGTAGCTCAGTGGTAGAGCAGGGGACTCATAAGCCCTTGGTCAGTGGTCCGACTCCACTCGTCAGCATTTTTGATTTACCGTGCCAGATTCGACTTGCTTACACGAACACTCGATATTAGGTTCATTTGCAAAAACGGCGAATCGGCATATAATACGGAACGCAATCGGGGCGTAGCGCAGTTGGTAGCGCGCAGCGTTCGGGACGCTGAGGTCGGAGGTTCAAGTCCTCTCGCCCCGACTGGAACAGAATATCGTCGGCAAAAGCGAGGCAAGTTACACCTCGCTTTTCGCTTTTATGGGTGTGCTTGCATAACCCAAATTGCGTTTGACAATTCTTCTGCCCTATGCTATAAACCTGCCAACAATTTATATTGACCGTGTTGATCCGGACGAGTACCCGTCAGTCTAAGGTTTAGAGAGTTACACGAAATTGGTGCAAGTGTGATACTGGTGGCGGCGGCAAATGGACCGGGGAACTGCAAACCGAAACGTTTCGCGAAGTAGGAAATGCCGGAATCGCCCCCGTTATCGCGGCAGAAGGAATTTAGGTTACAAGTTACAGGTTCAAATCTAACTTGACCGCGTTCCCGCAAGAGTGAGATTGGCATCCCTATCGTAATCACGACAGGGATTTTTTATAACCAATCTAACCAGGGTGGCACCACGGGTATTCAATCGCTCGTCCCAGTTCGGCGCAATGTTTTTGCGTGCGATGGGACGAGCGATTTTGTTTTTAGGAGGCGCACATGTTGCCACCGTGAACAGCCAGACCCAACATCAATCGAAAATCCAAAATCAAAAATTCCTGAGGAGGGAAAAATGAGCCAGCACAAATTCTTACTTGACGAGAGTCGTTTGCCCAAGACGTGGTACAACATCAACGCCGACATGCCCGTGCCGCCCGCGCCGGTGTTGCATCCGGGGACGATGCAACCGGTC
>CAZPIR010000580.1:0-2667 GCA_964586085.1 uncultured Anaerolineaceae bacterium
GTGGCGTATGCTGCATGACCGTCGCGGGCAGATCCGGGAGCGTCTTCAGCGATGCCCACCCATCCACGCCCTGCTCGGGGTCATGGTCCACGTCGACGACATAGACGCCGGAGCCTGGCCCGCACGCCAGGGCGACGTTGGCGTTCGGCCAGCGCTTCCACCATCCCCGGATGATGGCCTCGTCGGTCGTGGCGTCCTTAACGCCGTGCTTGGTGGCAGGGATCTTGTCCATCAAACCGCATGAATGCTATGATGGCTTGTTCGATGGCATAATTGCATTTGTGTTTTTTACCTTCTTGGGATTGATTGTGTATGTGCCACTGGCTCGTCATGATAAATTAAATAGTCCCGGCTATATTGACCGTGGGTAGAAAGTAAATGTCTGTGCTAGACCTAGAACGAGGGCTATGAAAGTATATCTCGTGTTTCCTCCACCGTGGACGCCGGCAATGCCCTACCTCGCCTTGCCCGCGCTCACCGGCTTTTTGCGCTCGCATGGCGTGCAAGTTATTCAACGCGACCTCAACGTTGAAACGTACGACACGGTGCTCAGCCACGATTACCTCGAACAGACCTTGAAAAAATTGCGCGCCGAATTCCCAAAGGGGCGCAAACCCAATCGCGCATTCCCTGAAAAAATTGATTGGGCGTTTACACAAGGTCCCAAGTTGGCGGCGCAAATCAATTCGGCAAAAGAGGTGTTTCGCAGTCCGGCGTTTTACGATGCGGAAAAAAGTTTGGATGCGTTTGCGACGATTATGCAATCGCTCGAACTCGCGTCTCTGCCATTTCATCCGGCGCAACTCGATTTTCTGTACTATACGCCGGCATCGCCGGTGGATGCGAGTCGCTATTTGCTTGATGGCGTGCGTGACGCGAAACACAACTTGTTCCTCGATTTTTTCAAACACGGCATTGTCGCGGACATTGTGCGTGAGAAACCGGACATTCTTGGCATTTCGATTCCGACGATGGGGCAGATGTATGCGGGGATGACGCTCGTGTATCTCGTTAAAGAAGCTGGGTTGAAATGCCACATCACGATTGGCGGTCCGCACGTTTCGATGTTGCGCGAGCAAATTCCGAGCGCGCCGTTACTGTTCGATTTGATTGACAGCGCCGTGATTTTTGATGGCGAAATGGCTTTGCTTAAATTGTCCCAAGCCCTTGCGGGCAAATGCGCGATGACCGATGTGCCGAATCTGATTCATCGCGCCGATGGCGTGATTCGTGTGAACGCGACCCAGATGCACCCCGACGCTTTTACCCAGGTCGCACCCGATTTCGATGGACTGCCGCTCAAGCATTACCTCGTGCCCGAACTTGTTTTGCCGCTCATCACCGCGCACGGATGCTATCACGGTCTCTGCGCGTTTTGCAATGTGGGTTACGGCGCAGGCAAGGGATTCGCGCCGATGGGCGTCGAGCAATTACTCGAACAGATTTTGACTGTGCATAAAAAATATGGTGCGCGGCACATCTTTTTCACCGACGAAGCGATTCCACCGCGCACGATGCGTTTGCTCTCCGAACGACTCGCCGCCCTGGGTTCGCCGGTCGAGTGGGCGAGTTGCGCGCGTTTTGAAAAAGTAATTTCATCCGAGTTACTGCAAACGATGTCGCGCGCCGGGTGTCGGATGTTGTTCTATGGATTAGAGACGGCGTCCGAGCGAATGGTCAAGCATATGGTCAAGGGTACGGAAGGCAATAATGTGAGCCGCGTGTTGAGGGAAGGCACGCAAGCCGGCATTTGGAATCACACGTTTTTGTTTTTCGGTTTTCCAACGGAGACGATTGAGGACGCGCAGGACACGGTCAACTTTTTGTACGCGCATCAAGACGCGATTCACTCGGCAGGGTTGGGCACGTTTATTTTGGAACGTTACTCGCCGGCGCATCTCGACCCGGCGCGGTACGGCGTGACGCGCATCATTGAAAAACCGGAACGCGACCTCGCGATTTATTTCGATTACGAACTTGCTTCGGGGATGGATGAGGCGATGGCGAAAACGGTGCTCGACCGGTTCGTGGACAATTTGCCCGGCAAGCGTTTCGGGCAGTACTATACGCACGATGTGCATCGCTTTTTGTTCGCCAGTCATTTGCACGCGCAAGGCAAGCCGTATCCAACTTGGTTGGGCGACGACGCGACTGTATAATGATTCTATCGGAGAAGTGCAACACCTGTGTCACAAGCGCAGGTGTTTTTTTGTGCGGATTTTTCGTCGGTGCAATGTGTAACCTTTTGCGTGGACGCGCATCCAAAGGATAGAATGTTCAGAAAACAAAAACGGAGGTTACGGTGAATAGTTTGCTTAGTTTTATGCAAGGCACATGGGGACGGTTGTTGCGCATCGCGCTTGGGCTGCTCTTGATCTATGTCGGACTCGTCAGCGTGGGTGGCGCCGCCGGTATCGTCGTCGCCGTGATTGGCGTTCTGCCGATTGTGATGGGCGTGTGGGGACCGTGCTTGCTCGGTTTCATTTTCAAGTCGAGCAAAGGTTAGTGCAATGAGTCGTCGTCGTTCGCCGGGAAATTCCAAAACGGATTCAACCTCGTTGCTGTTGTGGATCGGGATCGCGTTGCTTGTCCTGGTCGTGATTGGCGCGTTGGTGTTGACCGGCGTCGGCACGACCTCTGCCGCGAAAAAAACGAACGGCATTGATT
>CAZPIR010000581.1:0-2661 GCA_964586085.1 uncultured Anaerolineaceae bacterium
CAATCGCCTCGCGTGCAAATTTTTGATGAAAGAGGCGTTGAAGGAAAGCCAGGTCATCACCGTCGAACCTTTGCGCGGTTTTCCTGTTGTCAAAGATTTGATTGTAGACATGGAAGGATTCTTTGCGAAATACCGCTCGGTCAAACCCTTTCTCATCAACGACGATCCCGAACCGGTGACCGAACGTCACCAATCTGCCGAGCAACACGCGCGATTCGATTTTACGACGCAGTGCATTTTGTGCGCGGCATGTACCACTTCGTGCCCCACGTTCTGGGCGGACAAGGAATATGTCGGTCCCGCCGCGATTGTGCAGGCGCATCGTTTCATCTTCGATTCGCGTGACCAGGGCGGCGAAGAACGCCTCGCGATTCTCGCGGACAGCGGCGGCGTGTTCACATGTCGCAGTATTTTCAACTGCGTCGAAGCGTGCCCGCGCGGCATTGACATTACGCGCGCGATCTATGAAGTGCGCCAAAAAATGTTGTTCAACAAAACATAGTTAAAGGTTGCAAGTTGAATAACCTTAAACCTCGAACTCTAAAACTTGAAACAGGAGATACAAATGCCATACTATGATTACGTTTGTTCCGACTGCGATTCCAAATTTGAAGTCAAGCGTTCGATGAACGACCTCGACGCACCGGCGACTTGTCCTGAATGTCACGGTCAACACACGGCGCGTAAAGTGTCGCGTGTCGCCGCGTTCGCGCACGGCTCGGATGGTAGTGTGAGCGCGGTGGGCGGCGGCGGTTGTGGTTCATGTGGTAGCGGTGGCTCGTGCGGGGGCGGTGGATGCGGCAGTTGTTCCAGTCGTAATTAAGCGCCGATTTCTTGACGACAAGGGGCGATTGACAGAATCGCCGGAGCGAATAGAATACAAAATGTCGCGCGGGGCGCCTCGCCCCGCGCTTTTCTAGCCACGCTGATAACAATAAATTCGATATCTTGGTAGGAGGAACCTCAATGCAGAAAAATGATTTCACCGTCCGCGTCGGCGGTGATTCAGCGTCGGGTGGTATCGTCACCACCGGCGAAGTGTTTGCGCGCATTGCCGCATACGCCGGGCTTGAAGTGTACACCACACGCACAATTCCCGCCGAAATCAAAGGTGGGCACGTCATGTTCCAAGCGCGTATTGCGCCGGAGATGGTGTGGTCGCAAGGCGATGATCTGGATATGCTCATTGCGTTTGACCAAGAGTCTCTTGATCGTTATTACAAACTCGTTCGCCAGGGCGGCATCCTGATTTACAACTCGAACGACAGCACGCCGCCGAGCGAAGATGGCAGTGTCAAGCAATATCCTTTGCCGTTGAACGACCTTGCCAAAGGCATCAACTTTCAACGCGGACGCAACATTATCACGATTGGTGCGATGGTGAAATTGTTTGGGTTGCCTTTTGAAACCGCCAGTCTGGTGGTCGAAAAACAACTGGGTCGCAAAAAAGAAATGCTCGAACAAAACTTGTTGGCGTTGAAAACGGGTTTTGATTATATTGAGCAAAATGTAACCAAGACCGCGCCGTATCATCTCACTCCCAAAGCCGGCGCGGCGGAACAAGAACGCCTCGTGCTCAGTGGCAATCAATCGCTTGCCCTTGGCGCGATTGCGGCGGGTTGCCGGTTTTATGCGGGTTATCCGATCACGCCCGCAACCGACATTATGGAGTTTCTCGCCGGCGAATTTCCGCGCATCGGCGGCACGGTGATTCAAGCCGAAGACGAAATCGCCGCGCTCGCGATGGCGTTCGGCGCATCGTACTCGGGCGCGCGCTCGATGACCGCAACGTCCGGACCTGGTTTGTCGTTGATGGTCGAATTGCTTGGTCATGCGACGATGGCAGAAATTCCGGTGGTCGTCGTGGACGTGCAACGCGCCGGTCCCTCGACAGGTATGCCGACCAAGGTCTCGCAAGGCGACCTCCGCATTTCCGTTTTCGGCGCGCACGATGACGCGCCGCGCATCGTCGTTGCGCCGGTTTCCGTCGAAGACAATTTCTATCAAATGGTCAACGCGATGAACCTCGCGGAAAAATATCAGACGCCAGTCATTTTCCTCAGCGACCAAGACATGTCGGTGCGCGTCCAAACAATTCCGCCGTTCGATCTCTCTCGCGTCAAATTGGTCGGACGCAATTTGTGGGATCAAAATCTCGACAAGCCGTTTGCGCGGTACGCCGACACCGAGTCCGGTATTTCGCCCATGTCCATTCCCGGCATGAAGGGCGGGCAGTACGTTGCGGAAGGTTTGGAACATTCGCCCGAAGGTCATCCCGCGTACACGCCGGAAATTCACACCGAGAACATGCACAAGCGCGCGAAAAAAATTCGCGCCGCCGCGCTCGATGCAACGCCGATGGGCATGGTCGAAACGTTCGGCGACAAGAACGCGCCTGTCGCTATCCTGGGTTGGGGTTCGACGATTGGTCCCGTTCGCGAAGCCGTGGATCGCGCGCACGAAGCCGGGTTGAAAGTCGCGGTGATGTACACCAAGATGATCTTCCCCTTGCCGCGCAAAGAGATTGATGCGTTCATCAAGAACAAGCAAGCGATTATTGTGCCGGAAATGAATTACACCGGTCAGTTCGCGCGCATGATCCAAGCCGAGTTCTGGCGCGAGGTGCGCAGCACCTCCGCCCGGCTTGCGGTGCAAGCCGAG
>CAZPIR010000582.1:0-2656 GCA_964586085.1 uncultured Anaerolineaceae bacterium
GCAGATGAGATGTGTGCTCACACCTTGCCGCGCGTAATGCGCGAGCGTGCCGCCGGCAGACAGTTCGTCATCGGGATGAGCAAAGACAGCAAGTAAAGTTCGACGGATGACGGTAGACGGAAGACCGAGGTTAGTTGACATCCGTCCTCCGTCGTTTGTCCTCGGTCAATGAATTTCGTTTCATTACAATTATCCTCACTCCGTGCTTCATCAACGGCATAAACACATTCGCCAGCCGAATCAAGCGAGAAAAGTATGGCGGCATTTCATCGCGTTCGATTTTGCGAAAACCGAAACGCGTGTAAAACGGTTCGAGTTGATTGCGACACGTGAGATACAGCGTCCCAGGTTCTTGTGCGATCAACGCTTCGATGATTTGGCGCGCAATGCCACGACCTTGATGCGAGGGCACGACCGCAATGCTCGCGAGTTCACGCGAGCCGTCGCCGTGCGATTTGATTTGACCGACGCCAATAATCGCGCCATCCTCTTCCGCGACGAGAAAGCGATGCCAGTCGAGCGACATCGGGTTGATGTTCGCCTCGCGGATGATGCGCGTAATGGGGGGTTGGTCGAGTTGGGTGGCGGGACGAAGATTCATAAATCGAAGGATGAAGGACCGAGGACGGACGACCGAGGCACTCAGTCTCCGTCCTCGGTCAATTCCTTTCCGTAAACGCCATCGTATACAAATCAAAGTACTGCCCGCGCTTTTGAAGCAACTCGGCGTGCGTGCCGGCTTCAACGATGTGACCTTTATCAATCACGACGATTTTGTCCGCGCGCGTGATCGTGGACAAGCGATGTGCGATGACAAACGATGTGCGATCCTTGAGCAAACGTTCGAGCGCGGATTGAATCACGCGTTCCGTCTGCGTGTCCACCGACGAGGTCGCCTCGTCGAGAACCAGGATGCGCGGATCAGCAAGGAGCGCGCGCGCAAATGAAATCAGTTGACGTTGACCGCCGGATAAAATTGCGCCGCCCTCGCCCACCAACGTGTCGTACCCTTTTTCGAGACCCACGATAAAATCGTGCGCGCCGACCGCTTGCGCCGCCGCAATAATTTCCGATTCGGGCGCAGTGAGTTTACCGTAACCAATGTTTTCCTTGATCGTCCCGGAAAATAGGAACGGGTCTTGCAGGACCACGCCCATCTGTCGCCGCAAAGAGTCTTGCGTGACCTCGCGAATGTCCACGCCGTCAATCAACAACGCGCCGGAGGTTGCATCGTAAAATCGGCTGACGAGTTTGACCAGCGTGGACTTGCCCGCGCCCGTCTCGCCGACGAGCGCAATCGTTTGGCCGGCTTGCACGTGCAAGTCAATGTCTTCGAGCACCGGCGTCGGATCGTCCGAGTAATGAAAGCCCACGCGATTGAAATCCACATCGCCGCGAATCGTGTCCAGGTCGCGCGCATTCGGCGCATCCTTGACCTCGACCGGCGTGTCGAGCAATTCAAAGATGCGCTCGCTCGATGCCATCGCGGCTTGGAAATTATTGTAGCGTTGCGCGAGATCGCGAATCGGATTAAAGAAGCGATCAATGTAGAGCGCGAACGCCACGAGCGTGCCTGCCGTGAACGGCGCACTACCCGCGATGCCCAGCCCGCCCAGCACGGCGAGACCGCCGACATAAATCACCAAGCCGAGCGCGACACTGCCGATAAAATCTACGGTCGGAAAGAAAACGGAAACCGTCAACGCCGCGATGTTCGTCGCGCGCAAATGATTGCCGTTCACTTCTTTCGCGAACACTTCATAATTGTAATCTTCGCGTGAGAACGATTGCACGACGCGCACGCCGACGATGTTTTCATTGAGCACCGCGTTCACCCAACCAACCGCCGAACGTACGCGCCGATAATTTTCGCGCGCGCGTCGCCGGAAAATTTCCGTCGCGACAAACATGAACGGCAGAACCAGGAACGAGAGCAAGGTCAATTGCCAGTTGAGCACGAACATTGCAATCGTCGTGCCGAAAATGTCAAAGAAATCGCGCACGACCGCGACAACCGCCCACGTAATCAACTCGCGCAAAACACCGACATCGTTCATCACGCGCGAGATGAGACGACCGACCGCGTAACGACTGAAAAATCCGAGCGAGAGATTTTGCAGGTGCTCGAACATTTCGCGGCGCAGGTCGTAAATGATGCTTTGCCCCGTCGCCGCCATCGTTCGCACGCGAAAGTACGTGCCGATCCAAAATGCGACGGACGATAACAAGTACAACGCGACGGCTTGTTGAAGCACGCCGACATTGCTTGCGCCGATGCCGCTGTCGAGTGCGACCTTGATGAGGTAGACGCCGGCGATGTACGCGCTCATCGCAAAGAACATCCACGCAAGCGCGGTGACGACCTGCCATTTGTACGGCATCAAGTAGCGCAACAATCGCCGCGCGAGTTTTGGATCGTACGCCTTGCCGATGATGCTGTCTTCTTCCGGGCGCGCGGGAACGGAAATCGGTTTTGGTTTTTGTTGGGTTGTGGTTTGAACAGACATAGTTGGTTAAGTGGTTGGTGATTTGGTTGGTTCGATAATTTGATAATTCACGAGTCCCAAGCCGGCTTTGCATACATCAAAATCGCCTGGAGCATAGAGTATAAATGGCGGATAATTTTTCTTATTATGTTTGATCAAAATGCGAGTAG
>CAZPIR010000583.1:0-2651 GCA_964586085.1 uncultured Anaerolineaceae bacterium
GTGAGAAAATAGAACAGGGAGAGAGCGCGAGGTGGTAATGAACCTCGCGCTTTTGATTTCCAGCCATTTCCCCAATTCCTACGCTCGTGCTACAATGCGCGCGGAACAATTCATCGGCTGGCATCGTCCTATTCGTAGCATATTTTAATTGCTCCGCCAAAGGAATTATTCTCGTGAGTCATTCTGCTTCTCCCACGCCCTCGTCGCCGCGCACGCTCGCCGCCACGATTTGGCGCATGGTCTCGATCGCGTTCAGCGTTGCACTCGTCGTCGCCGTCGTAATGGTCGCCGGCGCGGTCAGCGCGTACGCGTACTATGCGCGCGACCTGCCCTCGTCCGAACAACTCGCGTCGCGCCAAATCGCGCAATCCACCAAACTGTTCGACCGCAACGGCGAACTACTGTACGAAATTTTTGACCCGAACGGCGCGCGCCGCACCGTCGTGCCAAGCGCGCGCATTCCGATCGTGCTCAAGCAAGCGACCATCGCCACCGAGGATAAAACATTTTACACCAATCCCGGCGTGGATTGGTATGGCATCGCGCGCGCCGCGTACTATTACATTCGCTATGGTCGCCCGGTTTCCGGCGGCGGCAGTACCATCACACAACAACTAATCAAGAGCGCACTGCTGACGCCGGAGCAAACTTTCGAACGCAAAATCCGCGAAGCCATTCTCGCGCTCGAAGTGGCGCGCAAGTACTCGAAAGACCAAATCCTCGAATGGTACTTGAACACAATTTGTTACGGCAATCTCGCGTGCGGCATCCAAGCCGCGTCCGATGCGTACTTTGGCAAACGAGTTGAAGACCTGAATCTCACCGAAGCATCCTTGATCGCCGGCTTGCCACAATTGCCCGCCGTGTACGATCCGTGCGCGCATCCCGATGCCGCGCTCGCGCGTCAAGGTGATGTGCTCGGTCTAATGGTCGAGCAAAAGTACATCACAAACGAGCAAGCCGCGTCTGCGCTCGCCGATTCGCGCAAACTGCTCAACTCGGACGCGTTCGACAAACGCTGTGACGCCGGCATCGGCATCAAAGCGCCGCACTTTGTCGTCTACGCGCGCGAGGAACTCGAACGCCAGTACGGACCCGAAGTCGTTTACAAGGGCGGCTTGCAAGTGTACACGACGATTGACCTCAAACTGCAACGCCTCGCCGAAGAAGAAGCGCGCAAACAAATCGCCGCGCTCGACGGCAAGAACGTGACGAACGCGTCACTCGTCGCACTCAATCCGCAAACCGGCGAAATTCTCACGATGCTCGGCAGTGTGGATTTTTTCGACAAGAAAATTGATGGGCAAGTGAATGTGTCTATCCGCCTGCGTCAACCTGGATCGTCCATCAAGCCGCTCACATACCTCACCGCATTTCAAAAAGGATGGACGCCGGCAACGGTGATCCAGGATGTGAAAACCGTTTTCCCGATTCCCGCGCAACCCGATTACATTCCGGAAAATTACGACACCCGCGAGCATGGTCTCGTACCTGTGCGCACCGCGCTCGCCTCGTCGTTCAACATTCCGGCGGTCAAGGCACTGCAATTCATCACCGTCACCGCGTTGATTGACACCTCGCGCAAATTCGGCATGACCACTTTTCGCGATCCCAAAAATTATGGCTTGTCGCTCACGCTCGGCGGCGGCGATGTCAAACTCATCGAACTGACTGGCGCGTACGCGATTCTCGCGAACCAGGGCGCGCGCGTGCCGATGACACCGTTCCTCAAGGTGACCGACCCGAATGGCAAGGTGCTATCCGATTTGAAAGCGAATCCACCCAAGCCAACCCAGGTTGTGGACGCGCGCCACGCCTACCAAATCACAAGCATTCTCAGCGATGTGAGCGCGCGCGCGCCGGGTTTCGGCACCGCGGGCGCGTTGAAACTCTCGCGCCCCGCCGCCGTAAAAACCGGCACAACAAATGATTGGCGCGACAACTGGACGATTGGTTACACGCCGGATTTTGTTGTCGGCGTGTGGGTGGGCAACTCGAACAATTCGGAGATGGAGCACATCAGCGGCATTACCGGCGCGGGACCGTTGTGGCACAATTTTATGGAGCGCGCGCTCGCCGGGCAAACGCCCAAAGATTTTCTCATTCCACCGGGCATGGTCAAACTCGAAGTGTGCAACGAGTCCGGCTTGTTGCCGACTGATTTGTGTCCCAGCGACCATCGCACCCAGGAATATTTTCTCGCGGACAACGCGCCGACCCAGCCCGACAACGTGTGGCAGAAAATCAAAATTGATCGCACGAATGGTTTGCTCGGTTCGGAAATGTGTTTGGATCGCGTGGACGAAAAAATTTTCACCGTCTATCCGCCAGAGATGCGGCAGTGGGCGATTGACCACAACACTCCGCAACCACCCACCGAGCGCAGTCCTTTTTGTCCCGACCCCGAACCGACGCCGCAACCTGGACTCAAAACGTTTATGAACATTTCAGTGCCGCGCGATGGCAATGTGATCAATGGCATCGTGTAAATCGTGGGGAGCGCGCAAATGCCCGACCTGGATAATTACACGGTGCAAATCGGGACAGGGAGCGATCCGCAAACCTGGACCATGCTCGCGCGCAGTTCGACACAAATTCAAGAAGGCAATCTAGCATCCTGGGACACGCGCCGCTTTCCCGATGGCGTCTAC
>CAZPIR010000584.1:0-2650 GCA_964586085.1 uncultured Anaerolineaceae bacterium
TAATCATACGTCATTGGCGAAAACGCGCGATTCGAGTCCGCGCGAATTGTCGCCACTGATTCAGCCGTTCCTTCCCCTTCGTCCATTTCGACTTCGGGTCCCACCCCGCGACGCAGTGATGCGCGCTGTTTCATCTTGCGTGATTTCTTGGGCATCGTTCCTCCATTCCTAATTTATAATTTCTGATTTTTGATTCTGGCAATTTCAACCGAGCGCATTATAGTCTGAAATCGGAAATCCGCAATTTGCGCCCGTCACGGCGCAAGCTCGCCGACGACAATCAACCGATGCGTGTCCACGCGGTACGGCGTGCACGTAATCAAGGTCACGATGGGATTGCGCGACGAATTGAGTGGGCTAAGGTCGGTCGGCGTGACAACACGTTTCGATTTGACAATGTAGCGGTACGCCGTACTGCCGGCATAGACCATCACTTCTTTGCCCGATTCCAACTTGTCCAGGTCGCGGAATGGTTCGCCGTACACATCATTGTGACCGGACAGGATAATGTTTCCGCGCTCGCCCGGGTTGACCGTGCCGATGCGATGACCGATGCCTTGTTTCAATTCGTCCCAGCTATCACCGGGCACAATGGGCCAATCCACATTCAACGCCGGAATCACGATGCGTGTCGGCGAGCGTGGACCGGGTGTCGGCACCGGCACAGCGGCGACGGATTGCAGACGAATGCCGAGCGCGGGCGGCGCAACTTCGGGCGCGAACGATGAACCGGGCAATTCGCTGACCTGGTTCGAGGGCGGGAACGATGAACCGGGCAACGACTCGCCACTCGCGACAACGGACGTGGGATTCGGCGTGCCATTACCGCCACGCACTTGAGCGGTCACTTCTTGGTTCAGCGTTTGCAGGTTTACGAACGAACCGACCACGATCACAATCAAACCCAGCACGGCAACAATTTCAATCGCGAACAAGAAATTGTCGCGCAAACCGCGCCGCTTTTTGGCACGATTCGTCGGCGGCGCAGGTTTTTCCACCGGCATCACCGTCACCGGGCGAAAGCGGCGACCGTCCACTTTTTCCGCGAACTGTTGCGCGCGCGCCAAGCGTCGCCGCTCTTCAACAATTTTTTCCAACTCGTCGAGACTCAGTTCGTCGAGCGTACGTTTATCTGACATCGTGTTTCAATTCCTTAATCATCGCTCACGATTATACACTCTCCGCGACAAGCGTCAACCGCGTTTCAGCCGCGCGCGCACCATCGCCCACAAACGTTCGGCTTCGGCAACGTGCAGAATTTTTACGAGCGCGATGTACGTAAGTCCGGCAATCGCCGCCGACACCACCACGCCAATCACGTTGGCGATGTGCGCGTTCTCGAACCAGGTCATCGTCGCCAACACAATCGCGCCCATCGCAAGCGATGCCATCGCGACCTTGATCGTCAACGTGATGACACTCGCGCCGTTCAATCCGCCGAGCCGCGTTTGCGTGAGCCACAACATCACAAGCGCATGTCCCGTCAACATTGCCGAGTTTGCAATCACCAAGCCGATCATACCAAACGGTTGCACAAGCGCGAACGCGACGACGAGATAAATCGCGACGCCGGCAAACGCGACGAGGTTCGGCGTGAGCGTGTCCTTGCGCGCGTAAAATGCAAACACGAGCGGCTGGTCAATCGCGGCGAACGGCAAGCCGATCAAATAAAATTGCAGAGCGAGCGCGGTCATCGCCGTGTCGGTCGCCGTGAACGCGCCGCGCTCGAACAACAACGCAACAATCGGACGCGCGAGGACGAACAAGCCCATGGTCGCCGGAAGAATCAAAAGCAAAACCAGGTTGATGCCAAAGGTAAGCGTAGTTTGAAAATGTTCGGTATTCGGTGTTCGGTATTCCGTTGAATCGGAAAACTGAATTCTGGCTTCTGAATTCTGCCGGCTGAGTTCCGGCAGAATCGCAAACGAAATCGCCGTCGCGACCAAGCCGAGCGGAAATTGCACGAGCACGGTCGCGTTCTGCATCCACGCCAACGATTGTTCGCCGGTGTGCGACGCGAGATTGCGATCAATCGCGACGCTGATGACGCTGATCGTCAACCCGGCGACGACGGGCGCGTACAGTTTCAAAATCTGGCGCAGAGCCGGATGCGAGAAATCGAACACGAGGCGATAACGCATATCGCGCAAGCCGGGCAATTGCAAAAGAACCTGGGACGCCGCGCCAACCAGAATGCCGACAATCAAACTTGTGATGCCAAACCTGGGTGTGAGCGCGAGCGCGATGAGAATAATGCCGGCATTGTACGCGGCAGTCGTGAATGCGGGGAACGTGAATCGCTTGAGCGCATAGAGCAAACCGGTGACGACGCCGGACAGACCCAGGAAAAAGAGCGCGGGCAAAATCAAGCGGAGCATTTCGACGGCGGCAGTTTGCAGTTCCGGCGAATAGCCACTGCCGAGAATCCACACCAACTGGGGCGCAAACAATTCGAGGACGAGCACGGCACAGGCGAGCAGAACCGCGAGCACGTTGATGACGACGCTCGCCACGCGCCACAACTCGTCGCGCGCATTTGCGTCGCGCGCGGCAAACTCGGAAAAGACCGGCACGAGTGCCGCGCTCACCATGCCGCCGACGAGAAAATCGTACAGCGTTTGGATGATGGTCGCGGCGACGCGGAACACGC
>CAZPIR010000585.1:0-1102 GCA_964586085.1 uncultured Anaerolineaceae bacterium
CGGTCACCTCTTTAACTTGCTCCGTGCTCAACGCCCACTCGCCGGCGCGCACGTTCGCGCTGAATTGATCGAGTCGCGTTGCGCCGGAAATCACCGAGCACACCGGCGTTTGCGCGAGGAGCCACGCGTGCGCCAAATCGTTGAGTGTGCGTTCGTGCGCTTGCGCCCACGCCGTCAATTTTTCGAGCCGTGTGTAATTCGCTTCGGTCATGTACTTGATCACGTACGGACTAGACTCGCCGCGCGAGCCAGCGGGCGCGGGTTGTCCGCGCGTGTACTTGCCGGTGAGGAATCCGCCGGCGAGTGGAAAGAACGGCACAATGCCGGTCGGATGCGCGCGGCAGTACGGCAAAATTTCTTGCTCGGCTTGGCGTTCGAGCATGTGATAGTGCGTGGTGAGCGCAACGAACGGCGACCAGCCGCGTGTTTCGGTGAGCAAGTTCGCGTACGCCAGTTGCCACGCGGCGAACTGGGACGCGCCGATGTAACGCACCTTGCCCGCGCGCACCACATCGTCCAACGCGCGCAGAGTTTCTTCGATGGGCGTGTTCACGTCCCAGCCATGCAAATAGTACAGGTCAATGTGATCGGTTTGCAATCGGCGCAGACTCGCATCGAGCGCGTTGAGCAAATGATAACGCGACGCGCCGATGTCGTTCGTGTGGTCGCCCATCGAAAAACGGAACTTGGTCGCGACGACAAACTTGTCCCAGCGTCCTTTGAGCGCGACACCAAGTCGTTCTTCTGATTTGCCCTGCTGATACACATCCGCCGTGTCAATGAAATTGACGCCACGCTCTTGCGCGAACGCGATAATGTCATTCACCGGATCCTGCGGCATCAAGTCGGTTCCAAACCGATTCGTGCCGAGACCGATCACGGACACACGCACGCCCGAACGACCCAGTTGACGATATTCCATTTTTGCTCCTTTGCGAAAACGACCGACGACAACAGACCGCCGACCGCCAAATTATTTTTTGTAAAACATCACCACGCGATTCGAATTTGTGCCGCGCGCATTATTTTGAATGCCCCAAATGTTTGCGGTCTTGGTGAATGTTTGCTGGTTCACCAAAATTCCTTTGCACGCAAAACCAGC
>CAZPIR010000585.1:1112-2650 GCA_964586085.1 uncultured Anaerolineaceae bacterium
ACAACATGCTCGTCCAATTTGATCGCACCCTTGCGCACTTCGCCGACCTCGAACGCGACCCAGCCCCCGGGTTGGGTGATGCGATACAATTCCGCGAACACCGCGCGCATCACCGTCGACCATTCCGTCACATTTTTCGATGACGTGATTCTGGTCGCGATGGCTTGCGCGTCAATACCGTTGAACCAACAACGCAACCAATTGTCCTGCGCGTACTGCACCACATCGAGGAATGGCGGCGAGGTAACGGTCAGTTGCACGCTCGCGTCCGGGATGGCGCGCGTCTCACGTGCGTCGCAGTTCAAAAAGCGCGCACTCTGGCCCGCACGTTGCGCATTGGCGATTGCCTCCGCGCTCAACTCTTTGACGAGTTGGCGCGATTTTTTAAGGATGAGCGCGCGCGTGTCGCGGTACGGCGGTCGCTGTTGCCGCTTGGCGTTGATCTTACGCTGGCTCGCCGGCGAGACGGCTTGATTCGGCGGCAAGGTGTACACGGAAAAAAATCCGCTCGAATGCCCGGTCAGGCGATTCGTCGCCACCATCCGAATCCACGCATCGAGTTGGTCGCGCGCGCAAGTGTCAAGCAAATAATGGCGCAGTGAAACAATCTCGCGCAACGTCTCGCGATGGTAAAACATTTTGAGGTCAATCTCGGCGCACGCATTTTCATCGGTCGGGATTTGCGCGAGCCGTTCAGCCAGTTCGTCCAAATCGGGGATGCACAGACGGGGCAAGGATAAAATTCGGCTCAGCGGATTGATGTCGTTCGCAATCACATTGCGCCCAAGCAGTGCGGCTTCGATCATCGTCGTGCCGCGTCCACTGAACGGATCGTACACCACGTCACCGGGCTGGGTCAGCCGTTCGATAAAAAAGCGCGGCAGTTGTGGCTTGAAGCACGCGCGGTACGCGACCTCGTGGAGCGACACGGCTTGGCGTTGACGCGCGGTCCAAAACTCGTTTGCAAATCTTGGGTAACTCAAATCGCCTATCGGCACCGTCTCGACCTGGGTGCGAGTTTGCGATTCGTTCGATGAAAAATTGCTCAAGTAAGCGTGAACATCAAAGCGCGGCACGTGTGATTACTCCGCGCACACAATACTCGGAACATGCAATCAAGTCAAACTGTTCATGGCTTGCCCGCATACCCGGTCATCTCGACAAACCCGCTCCCGCTCACACCCTCCCCGCTCGCACGCACCGCGCCTTCCCAATAGACAATCGAAACGTTCATCTCTTGGTCGGCGACCAGCGGTTGCAATTCGAGCCGGATATTCGCAGAGGGAACCGCAATGGTCCAACGCGCCGGATACATCGCGCGCGTTTGCGGACTCGTCCAGGTCGCTTGCACCTGAACCTCGAATTGGTCGCGTGTGAGTTTGCGCGTCGTGCCATCGCGTTCGACGAGTGTGCCGGACGACAGCGGCTCGATGCTTCCATCTTTTTGTCGAATTTGAAACAGCATCAATTCGCACTGGTCGTCAAGTTGAATCGAAAACCAATCCCAGCCCACTGCGTTCTCGCCGAGCACCGCCGTA
>CAZPIR010000586.1:0-2646 GCA_964586085.1 uncultured Anaerolineaceae bacterium
CGGCGTAAACGGTGACGACAGGATTTTCCCCTGTTGACAATTCTCCACCACCTGTGATAAAATTTTTGTCAGAGCAAAATAGTTTGGTGTTGCAAAAAATGAGTAACGACCTCAATCTTGAAGCCCAGATTGGGCAAGCCATCCGAGAATTTCGCCAAGAACGCCAATTGACGCTGACCAAGCTTGGTGAATTGGCGAACTTGTCCCCCAGTCATCTCAGTCAAATCGAACGCGGGTTGGCGGACCCATCGCTTGGCGCGTTGCGTGCCATTGCGTCAGCACTGGGCATCGAGCTGACGAAACTTTTACTCGCCGGTAATCACTCGCTACACAATCACGAAGATTTCATTCGCCGCAAATCCGATCGGACACATGGGCGCTACCCGGGCACTAGAGTCAAATTTCAATTGATCGAAGTGCCGAAAAATTCGGTGCAGTTGTTGTGGGTCACGGCGCCGCTAGGCGCAGGCGTCGAGCCGCACAAGCGCGACAAACCGGGCGAAGAATGCGCGATTGTCTTGTCCGGCAAAATGCAAGTTTGCTTGGACGATTCCGAATTTATCCTTGAGCCGGGCGATGCGGTGTTCATTCAAGCGTATACGATGTTGCATAGTTGGAAAAATGTGGGCGACGAAGAACTCGTTACCCTGTGGGTAACCACTCCGCGATTCTAGTCTCGCGTGTGGATTCAGCGTCGAATCCCAGAATCGCAAGTGATGTCACGAAAGGCATCCTGATTCAAGATGATCAAGTACATTGCGGCACGTTTAGCGTACAGCGTGCTTATCATTCTCGGCGCCGTCACGATTGTTTTTGGTTTGCTCTTTTTGACCGGCGATCCGGTCAGTCAACTCTTGCCAATCGAAGCCACGCCCCAAGATCGCGAAGCGTTGCGCCACGAGTTAGGCTTCGATCAACCTATTTACGTGCAGTACGCGAGTTTCCTCGCCCGTGCATTACAAGGCGATTTCGGGTCCTCGTTGCGCTATCGCCGACCGGCAATGACCCTGGTCTTGGAACGAATGCCGGCGACGTTGCAACTCACGCTCGTCGCGCTCATTATCTCGCTGGTCATCGCAATTCCGACCGGCATCATCTCCGCGATTCGGCGCGGTTCTTTCCTCGATAGTGTCAGTGTCGCCTTTGCCTTGCTCGGTCAGTGTGTTCCCACCTTTTGGCTCGGTCTCGTCCTCATCGTCATCTTTGCGGTGGCGATTCCTCTCCTTCCTCCTTCTGGTTCCGGTTCCTGGGAATATCTAGTCTTGCCGGGCTTTACGTTGGGCGTCAATTCGGCGGCGATTGTGGCGCGGCTCTTGCGTTCGAGTTTGCTCGAAGTGTTGACCCAGGATTACGTTCGCACGGCGCGTGCAAAAGGCTTGCGTGAACGCGGCGTCATCTTTCGCCACGCGCTCAAGAACGCCGCGATTCCGGTCGTGACGATTGTCGGCTTGCAGGTCGGCGTTCTGCTTGGCGGCGCGATTGTTACCGAATCAGTTTTTTCCTATCCTGGTCTGGGACGTTTGATCCTGGAAGGGATTTCGAAACGCGATTTTCCGGTAGTGCAAGCCTCGGTCGTGCTGATTGCCGCGATTGTCGCCAGCATCAATCTTTTCGTTGACATGCTTTATGGATTTCTCGATCCACGGATTCGCTATGAATGAAACAACCACCGTACTAGCAAGCCCAATCGCATCCGGCACACGCCGCGAAATCGAACTGACGCTCAAACGTCTGTGGCGCAACAAAGGCGCAACGCTGGGTGTCCTCATCCTACTCGTTGTGATTACCGCCGCATTGTTCTCGACGTACATCACGCCGCACGATCCCACCTTTCGAGACATTGCACGCCGGCTCAAACCACCGATGTATCAACAGAACGGTCAACTGTTTGTGTTGGGCACGGATGCGGTCGGGCGCGATATTCTCAGTCGTATCATCTACGGCACGCGCATCACCTTGATTGTCGGACTCGCGTCGGTATTTTTCGCCGGCTCCATCGGCGTGTTGATCGGTCTGCTGTCCGGTTATTTCGGCGGCTGGTTCGATACGCTCGTGATGCGGATTGCCGACATTCAACTCGCGATTCCATTTATGGTGCTCGCGATTGCCGTCGCGGCAGTGTTGGGCAACAGTCTCAACAACACCATCTTGGTACTCGGCATTACGGGCTGGGTCACGTACGGACGACTTGTGCGCAGTGAAACCTTGTCCGTGCGGCGCAACGAGTACGTCACAGCGGCGGAAGCGAGCGGCGTGTCACCGGCGCGCATTGTATTTCGCCACATCTTGCCGAACGTCGGCGCATCCATCATCGTCGCGGCAACGCAAATGGTCGCGCGCATGTTGATCGCCGAAGCCTCGCTCAGTTTCCTGGGTCTAGGTATTCCGTTCACCACACCCACCTGGGGTGTGATGATCGCCGAAGGCAGGGATTACTTGATGACCAGTTGGTGGGTCTCGACCTTGCCCGGTCTTGCCATCGTATTGACCGTGATGAGCGCCAATCTCGTCGGCGATTGGTTGCGCGACATCACCGACCCGCGTCAACAATTGGCGCGTCTAGTTTAATTTTGAGAGAGTGATAATGAATTCAAGCAATCATTATGATGTCCTTGTCGTTGGGGGTGGCGTTACCGGCGTTGCCGC
>CAZPIR010000587.1:0-2633 GCA_964586085.1 uncultured Anaerolineaceae bacterium
CTCGCCGAGTGTCGCCGCGCCCGCTCGCGCAACGACCACATCCGCCGCGCCGAGTGCCTCCGGCAAATCATCGTCGAGGTACCCGAACACACGCACGCGCTTGCGCGCCGCATCCGGCAGTTGCGCGACTTGCTCGTTGACCCAGGATTCATCTGCGCGACCGGTCAGGTGAATCACTTGCGCGATTTGTGTGAGCATTCCCAGGTTCGCGACGATGGCTTGATTGATGTGACGCGCGCCAGTACTTCCGCCAAAAATCGCGACGGTCGGCGCGTGCGCATCGAGCCGGAATTTTACGCGGGCTTGCCGGCGCTCAATTTTAAAAAATGCTTGACGCACCGGATAACCGGTCACGACTGTTTTGCCGGGCGCAAAATGTTTTTCAACTTCAGGAAACGAAATCGCGACACGCGTCGCCCAACGTGCTGTTGCCTGAATCGCCCAACCCGGTTCCAGGTCGGGCAGATAAATCACGCTCGGAATTTTTTCGGCGGCGCTCGCCCAAATAACCGGCGCGCTCACATAACCCCCGGTCACAAACGTCGCGCCGGGCTTGAACTCGCGAATCCAGCGACGCACCGTGCCTACACTGCGAAACATGCGCCACAAACTCTGCGCGGCAGTCCAGGGCGCTTTGCCACGCACCTGCCCGGTTTCAATCGCGCAAAACGGAATGTGCGCGAGTTCGGCTAGTCGCGATTCGGCGCTGTTGGCGCGACCCAGGTACAGCAGATCAGCGTTCGCGTGGTTCCGCATCGCGTCGGCGACGGTCAACGCGGGATACACGTGTCCCCCCGTTCCGCCACCCGAAATCAAAAGTCGCATTCGCATCCTTTGGAGTTGTTTCGCCGCGCGAAATGCTGAGCAGAACGCCGACCGCAATCAACGCCGCGATCAAGGACGAACCGCCGTACGAAATAAATGGCATTGGCACGCCGGTGAACGGAATGCTCGCCGTGACAACCGCAACGTTGACAAACGCTTGATAGATCAACCAGAACGTCAAGCCCGACGCGAGCACTTGACCGAACGGGTCTTTGGCGCGCGCCGCAATGCGAAAGCCGCGATACGCCAGCGCGAGAAACAGCGCGAGCACGGCGAGCGTGCCAAGCAAACCGGTTTCTTCGCCGAGCATCGCAAAAATAGAATCGGTGTGCGCGGCAGGAACCCAACCGTACTTACCCAAGCCCGCGCCCAGCCCGCGTCCAACAAATCCGCCGGTGCCAAGCGAGATCAAGGTCTCGGCAATTTGAAAACCTTCGTCGCCGAGCGAAAAAGGATCCTGGACGAATTTGAGCCAACGGTCGAGCGCGTGCGGCATCTGACTCACAATCACCGCGCCGGTAAAACCGCCGATGAGCAACAAGAACGCAAACTGCACCATGTCTGCCCCGGCGATGAAAAACATCGAGAGCGCGCAAAGCGCGATAATGATCGCCGTGCTCATGTTGGGTTGCAAAACAATCAAGCCGCACGCAATGCCGACGATGATCGCGAACGGGAGCAAACCGTACGTGATGTGGCGTAGTTTATCACCTTTCGACGAAAGCCACTTGGCGATGTACACGATGATCGTGAACTTGGCAATTTCGCCGGGCTGAATCGAGCCGTCGAACAACCAACGTCGCGAGCCGAACTTGGGATCGAGCGCGAGCAAACTGCCGAGCACAAGCAACGTGACGCCCATCATCGGCAGAGCGAGCTTGCCCCACAAATGATAATCGAGTTGCGAAAAAACGATGAGCGCCATCAAACCCAGGACAGCATAACTGCCCTGTTTCATCACGGCAGTCATCGGGTCTTGCCCGGCACTGACACGCGGACCGAACGTTACGCTCCACACCATCACCAAGCCAACGGCAACGAGTGCGCCGACGATGCCGAACAGCACGAAATCTATTTTGAACGCTGAACCGAATGGTCGTGTGTTTTGTTGTGCCGCCATACTGGTCTCCTGGTCTGGTAGTCGGATAGCCGTGTAGTCGAAGAGTCATCCGACTGTTCGACTACCCGACTAACTGACTAACGACTTGCCTGAATTGATCACCACGTTCAAACTCGTTCGCAAACATTCCGAAACTCGCGCAACCCGGCGAAAGCAAAACGGTTTCGCCTTCACGCGCAATATCTCGCGCGCGTTCAACAGCTTGCAACAAACTATCAAACCTGCCAACTATCAAACCTGATACGCCGGCATCGCGCAATGCACTAGCAAATTTTTCCGTCGCGCTTCCTTGGAGCAAAATCACCGCGCGCACCTGGTTCGCAATCACGCGCGCAAGTTCATCGAACGCAAGCGATTTGTCCGCGCCACCGGCAATGAGCACGATACCTTTTTCAGCGAATGTTTCAATCGCGACGATCGTGGCGGCGGGCGCGGTTGCGGTTGTGTCGTTGATGTAGCGCACACCGTTCAGCTCACGCACAAATTCTTGGCGATGCGGCGCGCCGCGAAATTCGCGCAGGGCTTGAGCGATCACGTCCGGCGCAACGCCGTGCAATGATGCGAGCGCAATCGCATTCAACGCATTCGCAACGTTGTGTTGACCTGGGACGCGCAACTCGTCCGCGCGCAAAATTTTGTGCGTCGCCCCGCCCCACTTCCACACGAGCCAGTCACCTTCACGACATGC
>CAZPIR010000588.1:0-2632 GCA_964586085.1 uncultured Anaerolineaceae bacterium
AGCTGCTTCAGTAGTGGATACGATTGGCTGGCTCTCGCGTCGGCTCAAAATGCCCTATGTCTTTGCGCCCACGGCGGATCGTGTGTGGGGCAATGCAATTCTTTCACGTTATCCAATCAAGGAATGGAAAAACGAGCCGTTGCCGCCACGCAATTTATTGCTCAAACGCGGCATCCTTTCCGCGCGCATTGATGTGGGCGATGGCGATGAGCTGATTTTGCTCGCGACGCATTATCATCACATTTCACGCGATACCGAGATTCGCCAACAACAATCGCCGGAGATTGTGCGCGTGTGGAATCAACGCGCGCGCGTTGTGTTTCTCGGCGATTTGAACGCGCGACCTACTTCAAAAGAAATCGTAATGTTGCGCGATGCCGGTTTGCAAGATGCGTTTGCTACGATTGGCAGTGGTGATGGTTTCACTTTTGATTCGGTCAAGCCGTACGAGCGGATTGATTACATTTGGTTTTCACCGGATTTAAAGGTCAGCGATTTATTGATTCCCACGAGCACCGCCTCGGATCATTTGGGAATAGCGGTGACGGTGGGTAAAAAATAAATTGTGAATGGGTAATTGCCAATTCACAATTTAGAAGAGGAGCTTTATGTTCGAAAATATAAGTCAGGTCAAAACCGCGCTTGCCGCGCAACAGTACATCGCGACCGACGAGATCGCGACCGTGATATTTCTCGCGGAGAAACTGGGCAAGCCAGTGCTCGTCGAAGGTCCTGCCGGCGTGGGCAAGACCGAGTTGGGCAAAGCGTGGTCGGCGATGGCAAAACGCGAACTCATTCGCTTGCAATGCTACGAAGGTCTCGACGAAACCAAAGCGTTGTACGAATGGGAATATGCCAAGCAAATGTTGTACACGCAACTCTTGCGCGACAAACTGCAAGATGTTCTACGTGATACACAAACGCTCGCGCAAGCGGCGGACAAGCTCGCCGAAGAAGAGGACGTGTTTTTTTCCAAACGCTTTTTGCTCCCGCGTCCGCTTTTACGCGCGATTCTTTCCGAGCAACCGGCTTTGTTGTTGATTGACGAGATTGATCGCGCGGATGCCGAGTTCGAGGCGTTTCTGTTAGAAGTGCTCAGCGATTTTCAAATCAGCGTGCCCGAATTGGGTACGCTTCAAGCCAAGCATTTGCCGTTCGTGATTCTCACGAGCAACAATACGCGCGAACTCTCCGAAGCGCTCAAGCGACGATGCCTGTACTTGTTCGTGGATTATCCGACGAATGAGTCCGAGTTGCGCATCGTCAAGTTAAAAGTGCCCGACCTCGCGCCGCAACTCGCGCAACAAGCCGTCGAACTTGTGCAACGTCTGCGCAAACTCGATTTGAAAAAACATCCAAGCGTGAGCGAAACGATTGACTGGGCACGCGCGCTTGTTTTGCTCAACTCGAAATCGCTCGACCCGCAAGTGTTGGAGACGACGTTGAGCGTTCTACTCAAGCACGAGCATGACATTCAACGTGCACAACGCATTGTTGGTGAGTTCAATGTGCGCGATGATGTGGTTGATGACGACGACGACGACGAGCGCGGTGCGACTAACCTGCGCCGATTCCGACCTTCGCCCCGCAAATAAAAAAACAGACCTGCCAGGTTGTTACAACCTGGCAGGTCTGTTAAATTCTACGGTCCACTCACGGCTTCGACGCGCACGCGCAGAGTGATATACCGATCCTCGATGCGTAAATCGACGGGGAGTGGTGTGTCGGCGCGAACGGTTTGTTGTGTGTCAAACAAGGTTTCATCGTGCCCGTAGGCTTCCTCGTCCATGATGCGCGCGCCCAAAACCAGGTCTTCATTGCCGCCCACTTCGACAATCACATAATTGACGGCGGGCGCGTACATTTCGGGGCAACCTCGTCCGAGACAACTGGCTTGTCCGGTACGCAGGGTGTTGAAAAACTGGTTGATGTTGTAACTGCCCCAATCCACATCGTGCCCGCGACACGAGAACACCCACAGGAACGACCAACACTCGCCGGCATCGAACGGTAGACTCGATTCGTTCGAGCCGCGCGCCCAAAAGCGCCCATAGATCGGACCAATGCCTGCCATGTCGCCGCCGACGGTAGACAAGCGAGAACTCACGCTGAATTCTTCAAACGTGACCTTGACCCGGCGCGGACACGGTTGTCCACTCCAGTACGTGAGGTTGCTCAATGGCGATTCGCGGTCACCGCGAAAAGCGGTCAGTTGAAAGGTGCGTCGTTCGCCGCACATCGGTTCCCATGCTGACGCAAGATAGTGCGACGATAAACTGGTGCGCAAATCGTACGCGCGATGACCGTTGACATACACGCGAAAGCCATCAATGTCCGCGCGATTGCCGCTCCACAACCACACGAGTTGGTGTCTGCCGCCGATGCTGTACAGGTGTAACATTGGCGCGGGGAAATCGGTGTTGCGACAACTGCCGGCGCACACGCGATACTTGACCTGGAAAGATCGTCCGCTCGATCCGCCGGTCGAATTTTGGGTGATGACATGCCCATCCCAATCACTCGCCGGGTGATTCACGCGCACCGAACCCAGGTTCCAGTACGTGCCTTCGACTCCTTCGCCGGGAATCACGTACTCGGTGTACGCATGACATTCGGCGTAACCTTGCAAAGG
>CAZPIR010000589.1:0-2625 GCA_964586085.1 uncultured Anaerolineaceae bacterium
TTCGACGCTCAATATATCACAACATTGCGCGCGATGCGAAATCACGGACGAATCACAAAACGCATTTCACGACGTTGCCAACTCAATCGTCACCCGTGTGCCCGCGCTCGATTCCAGTGCGAGCGTACCGCCAATCACCGCGAGCATCGCACTGTGCAAAGCCAACCCCTGCCCCGCACCTTGCTCGCTCCGCGAATCCGCCTTGTGTAACCCAACTCCATCGTCCTGCACGATAATTTGAAACGCGTCGCGCGCAGAGATCGCAATGCGCAAATGCAACGCGCGCGTTGTCTCTTCACCGCGCCCATAACGCGCCGCGTTGCGAATCGCTTCACGCGCCGCAAAGAAAATCGTTTCGGCGGTGAGGGTCGGCAGATTACGCGCGGCTTGCTCCGCGTCGTTTTCGATTTGCCACTCGACCGAATCAAACGCACGCGCCCATTCGTCGGCGACAATTTGTTTGAGCGCGACAATCAATCCTAGGCGCGCGACCTCAGGCGCGGCACTCGTCGGCATCTCGCGCAACAGGTTCGACGTTTCACGATGCGCGGTGACAAGCAACTCGATGGCATCGTGATTTGCATCGCCAAGCGTGAGAATTGCCGCGTGAAGTTTCGGTAAAATGTCATCGTGCAAAACGCGCCGCGCGCGCCGGTCAAGTAGTTGCGATTCGGCGAGACGTTGGCGTTGCAATGCCATCAATCGCCGCGCCAGTTCCGCGCTCGCGAGCGTGTCAATCAAGCGCTCGCCACTCGCGCGCGCAATTTCAATTTCTTCTTGCGCATATAATCCGCCATCGCGTTTCTCGCCCAAACGCAGAACACCAATCAACCCACGCTCGCTCCACAACGGAATCGCCCACAACGCGCCGCCATTCGACCCAGGCTCAATCGGCACGCAAATCGTTTGCGCATCAAACTGCGCGACCTGACTCGGCGCGGAAAATTTGGCGTCGCCCGGAAACGCAAGCGAAGGCACAAGCGGCGCAAGCGAACCCAGGGGCGCGAGATGTGCGAGTCGCGCACCCAGCACCTCACGCACGAGTACAGCGAACGGCGCGCGCACATCAAGGTCGGTGGGCGCAGTCGTGAGCAAGTTGTCATAGAGATGTTGGCTCGTAAAAAACGGACGCAACCGATTGTAATATTCTTCGCGCTCGGCGTACGTGCGCCAACTAAAGAGCGCGTAGAAAATAGTCATCGTCAAGGTGGCGAGTAAAACGATGTAAATCGGTTGCGCGTAAAGCGTGATCGCAAACGCAACGGCACCGCCGTACCCCAACGCAAGAATCACCGCGCTACGCCATTGTCGAAAAAGTCCGCGGCGCGGTAAAATTTTGCCGCTGAACACTTCATAGTACGACACGGCTTGCCCAACAAAAATAATCGACAGCGCAATCAACCCCGACACCATCAGGTCGAGCCACGCAACAATGAGCACCATGGTTTTGAAATAAACGGGGACGGTGTGCAAGAGCGTCCACGCAATCAAACCCGTCACCAGCACCGCAATCAAAATCAAACTTGCCGAGGTCGCGATGAGCCATGGGCGCGCGCGAGTGCGCGCAAGATTACTGAGCGCGCGCGTCATCGGCGCGGGATGACTGAGCGCATCGAACGAGAGCGCGATGGAGAGGAACAGATTGAGCGCGAACACAATCAGCAACAGTGGTACGCCGCCAAGGTTGAGCGACGGTGCAAAGTTGAGATTCAAGACATGCGCAAAGGTCGGCAACGGATTGGCAATCATCAGCAACACGATTTGCGCAATGTTGACGAGTGTGGCGATAATCAAGCCGAGACGTTTGCGCAAAGCGGATTTAGAAGTTTGTGCTACATCAAAAAATCCGGCGTACCACAACGTCACCATGTACCAACCGAATGGCAAAACACTCACCGCGAGCAAACCAATCCGCCACCAAAAATCGAGTTTGGGCGCGGGCGCGCTGAGACCCAACACGAGAATGACGGTGTGACTCACAAAGAACGCGGTTGCACACAAGAGCGATGCGCCGGCAAACCACATACCGAGCGTGCGTCGCTCGGCGTTCAACGCAATCGCGAGCGCGAGCCACAACAAAAGAATCGTGTTGAAGAGCGAAACCGCGAGCGTCGCGGCGTCAAGCAGAAAAATTCCGGTCATACGTCAATGCGCCAATCATCAATTGCCAATTCGTAATTCACAATTCAACAAGGTCGCCGCGTTCGTTCATCACATGCGCCACGCCATTTTCGTCCCAGGTTATCAAGCGTCCCGCGCACGCGATAATGGCGGCGCGGGTGCGCGCAACCTTTTCGTCGGTCGCTGAATCGGCGAGACCCCACTGCGCGTAGATTTGTCCGTTGATGCGACTGATGGTGCGCTTGTCGCAAAAGCCCATCCGCGCGGCGATTTGCTCGTTCGTCATTCCCTGCGCGAGCATTTGCGCAACCGCTTGCTCGGCGGGTTCGAGCAAATTCATCGGCGAGTTTTCATCCTTGTGTTGCACCTCATGCACGCGCGCTTCGATTTCGGGATCAATGAAACTACGCCCCGCCACTGCATCGCGCAATAAACCGGCGATCATTTGCGGCAAGAGGTAATTTGATTTGCGCACGTACGCGTAATGGCTCAAAATTCCCGAAC
>CAZPIR010000590.1:0-2617 GCA_964586085.1 uncultured Anaerolineaceae bacterium
AGCAGTTTCGGGAACAGCGCGTAAAACTCGGTCGCGTGCACCACGTCGTCGAGCGGGACCTGCTCGTGGCGCATGTGCGCGGTCTTTTCGTCGCCAGGTCCAAAGCCAATGGAGGGAATCCCCGCCTTGCCCGCCCAGTAGGTTCCGTTGGTCGAGAAATCCCAGGTGCCGAGACTGCGCTTTTCGTTCCAGAGCGCCTCAATCGTGGCTTGTCCCGCCAACGTCAAGGGATGCGCTTCGTCCAACAACCAGGGCGGATAGTATTTCGAGACGGGGAAGACAAAGCCCGTGTAGGATGGCGCATCGTAAAACAGTTCCTCCACGTGAATTTCATCCTGCAAGTAATCGGGGATGCATCCCTTGATCACGGCGATCACTTCCTCGCGCGACTCGGCTAACGTGAGGCGGCGATCAATGTAGATGCTGAACTGGTCGGGGACCGCGTTGAGCGAAGCGGTGCGCGCCTCTGCATTGGTCACCGCGATGGACGGATAACCCTGCACCGGATGATAGCCCATCCCAAAACGCATCCGGCGATCCAACTCGCGGATCTGCGTGACGATGGACATCATTTTATACACGGCATTATCGCCAAGGTAATGCGATGCGGCGTGCGCCGACTGACCCATCGCGGTGATCTTGAGTTCAATGCGTCCCTTGTGACCGCGATAGACCTGCATCTTGGTCGGCTCGCCGATGAGGACAAAATCGGGACGCACTTTTGGGTCTACTTCAACAAAGGTGTTCGGCGCGATGCCATCGCATTCTTCTTCCATGTTGCCGAAATAGTACACCGTGAATCCTTCAAGCAG
Organism: uncultured Anaerolineaceae bacterium; assembly: GCA_964586085.1. Classification (GTDB taxonomy): domain Bacteria; phylum Chloroflexota; class Anaerolineae; order UBA4142; family UBA4142; genus JACRBM01. Next base: position 813 of record CAZPIR010000590.1, read on the forward strand.
ACCCAGGTCGCGCGCCATCGCCAAACCGTACACCATGCCCGGCGTCGAGTTCTTTTCGTCGCACGCACCGCGCGCGTACAAAATTCCATTTTCCACTTTGCCCTTGAACGGATCCCAGTCCCATTCGGCGGGATCGCCCACGCCGACGGTGTCAATATGCGAATCGTAGACGAGCACCTTGGGACCGTTGCCGATGCGCCCCATGATGTTGCCCATGCGATCAAAACGGACTTCGTCATATTTTAGTTTTTTCATTTCCGCGCCGATCCGCTCGCCGACCGGTCCGATCTGCGAATTCATCGAGGGAATCGCAATGATCTCGCGAAAGAAATTCACAATGTCGTCGTGTTGTTTCACGACGCGCTCACGAATGGTTTGAACTACGTCTGGCATGGTACCCCCTTTTTATTTGATCATCGTTGGTAGTAACGCGTACCACTCGGTTGCGCGCACCACATCCTCGACACGAATACATTCGTCCACAATGTGCACACCGGATTCATCGCCCGGACCAAAACCCACCGACGCGATTTTTGCCGTGCCTGCCCAGTACGCGCCGTTCGTCGAAAAATTCCATTTGCCGGTCGTCGTGTCCATTTCCAGTTCACGCGACGTGGCAACAGCGGCTTGCACAAACGGATGCGTTTCTTCAAACGCCCACACCGGAAAAACTTGCGCGTGCTCGCGCCGATAACCGTTGTAACTTGGTTGCGTGTAATTCAAAATCTCGACGGCGAAATCCTGGGACGGCAACAGCGCGCGCACTTGCGCCAACGCCTGCTCCGCCGTTTCGCCAAACGTCAAGCGGCGATCCAACACAATCGAGCAACGATCCGGGACGACGTTGAGCGAGCCTGCGCGCACATCAATGTGCGTCGCCACAATCGAGCCGCGCCCCAGGAACGCATCGCTGGGCAAACGCGCGTCGAGTTCCGGAATTGCGCGCAAGACCTCCGTCATTTTGTAGAGCGCATTGTCGCCGAGCCAGTGCGATGCGCCGTGCGCGCTCGTGCCTTTGGCGGTCACGCGAAATTCGACGCGCCCCTTGTGCCCGCGCACCACGCGCATGTTCGTCGGCTCGCCAATCACCACAAAATCCGGTTTGATTTTTTCTTCCTCGACAAACACTTGCGCGGACAATCCTTCGCACCACTCTTCAATCGAGCCGAAATAGTACGCGGTAAACCCATCCAGCAGACCCAGGTCGTGCGCAATTTTCAAGCCGTACACCATCGGCGGCGTCGAACCTTTTTCATCCACCGTGCCGCGCCCGTACATCAATCCGTTTTCGATAACGCCACTGAACGCGCCGCCATGTTTCCACTCGCGCTCATCGCCCGCGCCAACTGTGTCGAGGTGCGAATCGTACAGCAAAGTTTTTGCGCCGTTGCCGATTTTCGCAACGATGTCGCCGTACGGCGCGTAATGAATGTCGGTGAAACCGAGCGCACGCAACTCGCGTTCGACGCGCGCCGCAACATCGCGAATGTTTGAATCGAAACTGGGAATCGCGACCATGTCACGCAAAAATGAAATGATGGCGTCGCGGTGTTGCGCGACGCGAGAATGAATCTGCTCAATCACGCGGCAATCTTTTCCAGTGCCATCCACGCCGGGACGTGTGTGCCATAAAGCACATCGGGATCAATATCGGCACCGTTATCCCACACAATAGTGCCTAATTCTTCATCCACGTGCACGGTACGAAATAATTCAGGGTTGGCACGTAACGGCTCGAAAACAGGTCCGTGCAAAAATGGTTCGAGGTTGATCATCTTTTGTTCGCCATTCGAAAATTCAATTTG
>CAZPIR010000591.1:0-2613 GCA_964586085.1 uncultured Anaerolineaceae bacterium
TCCAAGATTTGTTCGTACGCGCAAGGTATGGCGCTGTTGCGCGCGGCGAGCAAAGAGTACGGTTACGATTTGAAATTCGGCGAACTCGCGGCGATCTGGCGCGGCGGTTGTATCATTCGCGCCCAATTCCTCAATCGCATCACCGATGCGTTCCGCAACAATCCCGATTTGCCGAACCTGTTGATGGATCCGAGTTTCCGCGATGACGTGGCGAATCGTCAAGCGTCTCTGCGTTTCGTCGTGCAGACCGCTGTGTCGCTTGGCATTCCGTGTCTCGCGATGTCGAGTTCGCTCGCCTACCTGGACGCGTATCGCACCGCGACCTTGCCGGCGAATCTCACGCAAGCGCAACGCGATTACTTTGGCGCGCACACGTATCTACGCACCGACAAAGAGGGCGTGTTCCACACCGATTGGCACTAACCTGTAGGGGCGCAGTATACTGCGCCCCTCTCTGATTCTGGAGAAAACATGGAACGCATTGGATATATTGGTCTGGGTTCTATGGGCAAACCGATGGCGCGCAATTTGATGAATGCCGGTTATCAGCTCAACTTGTTCTCGCGCACACGCGCCAAGGTTGAAGATTTGATTGCGGCGGGTGCGACCTGGTGTGAATCCGCAAAACAAATCGCAGAGACAAGTGACGTCGTCATCACCAATTTGCCGGACTCGCCGGATGTCGAGCACGCCTTTGCCGGCAAAGATGGCGTGTTTGAGGGCGCGCGTCCGGGAATGTTGTTCCTCGACAACAGCACGATCTCGCCCATCGTCACGCGCCGACTCGCGCAACAAGCCATCGCGCTCGGTTGCGAATTTCTGGACGCGCCGGTGAGCGGCGGCGACATTGGCGCGCAAAAAGCGACGCTGACGATCATGGTCGGCGGCAATGAAGCCGCGTTCAACCGCGCCCTGCCGATTCTGCAAAAACTCGGCAAGACGATCACGTGGATGGGCGACGCCGGCGCGGGACAAATCACCAAAGCCGCAAATCAAATCATCACATCCATCAACATCGAAGCCGTGTCCGAAGCACTCGTGTTCGCCGCCAAAGCGGGCGTAGACCCAGCCAGAGTTCGCCAAGCCCTGATGGGCGGTTCGGCATACAGTCGCACGCTCGAAAACCACGGGCAACGCATGCTCGACCACAATTTCAATCCGGGTTTTCGCCTGCGTCTGCATCGCAAAGACCTGGACATTGTGATGCAAGCTGGCGAAGAGTACGGCGTGTCACTGCCGGTCACCGCGCAGGTGCGCGAGATGATGACCGCACTCATCAACGCCGGTCGCGGCGATTGGGACACGTCAAGCATGGTCACGCATCTCGAAGGATTAGCCCACACTGAGATCAAGACCTCCTGAAGAAAAAACCCACCTGAACAAGGTGGGTTTTGCTTTTACATCGGATTAGATTTTCTTTAATGCTTGATCAAGGTCGGCAATCAAATCGGGCGCGTCCTCAATGCCAACGGCAAGCCGCACCAGATTATCCGGAATGCCGAGTTTCAAGCGTTCGGCTGGCGCGACATCATAGTACGCCATCTTGGCAACGTGTAACGCCAACGTCTCCACGCCGCCGAGCGAGGGCGAAATGTAAACCAGCTTGAGCGCATCGAGAAAACGGAATGTGGTGTCCAGGTCGCCGCGCACGGTGAACGAAACGACGCCGCCAAAGCCATCCATTTGTCGCGCAGCGAGTTCATGCCCCGGATGCGTTTTCAACCCAGGATACCACACGCGTTCGATGTTGGGATGCGTCGTCAAAAATTCGGCGATCTGTTGCGCGGTGCGATTTTGTTGTTGCACGCGCACGCTCAACGTTTTCATGCCGCGCAAAAGCAGGAATGCCGTATTCGGGTCGGAGATGCCACCCAGGATGCCAATCGCATCGCGCAAAGGTTGAATCAATTCGTTGCGTCCGGCGATAAAGCCGGCGAGCAGGTCGTTGTGTCCACCCAGGTATTTGGTCGCCGAGTGCGTGATGAGGTCAACCCCAAAATCGAGCGCGCGCAAATTGACCGGCGTGGAGAATGTCGAGTCAATCACCGTCACCACACCGCGCCGCTTGCCAATCTCGGCAAAGCGTTCGACATCGAGTATTTTCATGTACGGGTTCGAGGGCGTCTCGGAAAAAATCACTCGCGTTTCCGGACGAATCGCCGCTTCGAGCGCATCGTAATCACCGAACGGCACGACCGTGAACGCGACCTGGTATCGTTTCAGGTACTCTTCGCAAAATTGGCGCGTGCGCCGATAACTGTCGTCGGTCATGATGATGTGCTTGCCGGTCGCAAGTAAATTGAGAAAGGTGTACGTCAATGCCGCCATACCCGACGCAACCAGGATCGCGCCCTCGGCATGTTCGAGCGCGGCGAGGCGCGCTTCGGCGGCGGCGGTGGTGGGGTTGCCATAGCGTCCGTACTCGAAACGATCAACGTGATGACCCTGCGCGTGTGCCTCTTGAAACTCGCACAGCGCCGCCATATTGTCGAACGTGTACGTCGAAGTGTGGAACACTGGGTCAACGAGCGAGTGATGCGCTTTGCGACGCACTTCGGCGGCATGAACTGCGCGCGTGGAAGCGCCTTGGGGTTGCATCGAATTAGGCATGAT
>CAZPIR010000592.1:0-2592 GCA_964586085.1 uncultured Anaerolineaceae bacterium
TGCAAGCGGTGCTGATGAGTACGAAAAGCGCAAGAAGTAGAATTGTTTTTTTCATTGAATTACCTCGTATAAAAAGACAAGGTGACAAGGGGAAAAGGAGATAGGGAGAGATCATTTACCCGATAATCCATTTGTCTGAATGACGAATAATCATAACCAGTTTGCCAAGGATATTGTCATAAGCGGTGTATAATTTGCGCGCGGTTGCCACGTCAAGGTAATCACATTTAACCGCAAATTCCAACCAGACCTGGGTTTCAGCGGCTTCGGCTTCGGAAATATTGAGACAATTTTCAAACGCGCCTTCGTGTCGGCGTCTCCGCCACGCCTCCGCGATGTTGGAACACACTGCGCGCGATGAGCGACGAATTTGGTCGGTGAGGGGATATGTTTCCTCTTTTGGAAATTTCTTCGTCAGTGTAAAGATTTCCATCGCGGCATCAAAGCTCAGTTTGTATACTTGCAGATCACGATGTGTCTGGATTATCTTTGCCACGTCTCCTTGTCACCGCGTCGCCTTGTCTCCTTGATACACTTCATCCATCGCGCCTTGCAGTTCATTCAACTTGGCGACCTGCTCGGCAATGTCTCCGCGTAATCTTTGCGCGCGGCTGTCTTCGAGGTCGTCTTTTGAGCGAATGAGTACGAGTTGCGAGTACACCGTGCCGAGCGCGGTCAGCGTGGCTTCGAGTTGCAGTTCCGCGCGCTCCATCGTTTGCTGTAACTGGTCGAGATTTTCCCACTGCGCGCGCTTCGATTCGAGCGTGTGTTGCGCTTGCTCGCGCACACGCTCGTCGTCCTCGCGCTCGACACGCTCTTTCAGCTCGCGCAATTCCTTGGGCGTACCTGCTACATCGCGTTTCAAAACGTCATCGCTCTCGAAATCATCCAGCCGTTGCGCGAGCCGGAAAATCTGCGCGATCCAATCGGTGATGCCAGTCGTCGAACTTGCCAAATGCTCACGCAAAATTCCGGCTTCACTTTTGCGAATCGTCGCCTCGATGCGCTTGCGATAATCGAGTGCGCGTTCGACGGCGGCACGCAGTTTCGGCGTTTTGATTGTCCCAGGATTGTACTCTTCGCGCAACATTTCGGACACGACTTGCGCGCCGGTGTCCACGTCCTGAATGCTCGTGACGATGATGGCGATTTCGGCAATCGCGCCGATGACGAGCCAGTACCACCACTGCCACCACTCGAAAGGACGCGGCACAAAGTAGGCGAGCAAAATCGTCAGCGCAATCGTTGCCGCGCTCTCGAAGCGAAAAATCGCGTGCGTGATGATCGCGGAGGTGGCGCGGGTGCGGATGGGTGTGTTTTTTGACATTCAAAAATCCTGACGGAGGACGCAAGACGGAGGACGGACGTTTTCGGTCTTCCGTCCTCCGTCGTCGGTCTTGTTACTTGTCCGTTTTATCCTGCTTCAAACTCTGCTTGATCTGTTCGCGCAATGCTTCGGCTTCCGGCGAACGTTGCGCGCCGGGATTCACCTGTACGCCCATTCGCTCGGACAACAACAACGCCATCAATCCTTCCATCACGCTACCTGTGCCACCTTGCTTGCCGTCGCCGCCGTTGATCATCACACGCGGCACGACATCAATGCCGGATTGTTGCACGGCTTCGGCGAAACGATTAAGCACGGTCTGCGTGACCTGGAATTGTGGTCCGCCGTACGCGCGCACTTGCTCTTCGGTTGCCAACGCTTGCGCGATACCGATGCGCGCGACCTTTTCTGATTCCGCTTCGGCGAGCGTGCGAATCTGCGCGGCTTGTTGCACGGCGCGTTGATACTCGGCTTTACCCTGGTTCGATTGCACCGTGATGCTCAACTCGGATTCGGTGATGTGCTTTTGCATTTCCGCGCGCGCTTGCGCCTCGCGCAGTTCGCGTTCCTTGACCGCCGCCGTTTCTTGTCGCCCGTACGTCTCGACCTGTTCCGTCGCAACTTGGCGCGAGCGTAACTGCATCAGAATGGTTTCGATTTGTTGATCGCCCACTGGCGGCGCCGGCGTGCCAATCAGCACCTCTTCGAGTTGGAGATTGTAATGCGCGAATTTTTCTTGCATCTCCTGGCTCGCGATTTGCTGAATCACACTGCGTTCCTGGATCAATTGAATCAGCGTGCGCGTCTGCCCGATATTCTTAAAATACGCCGAGACCATCGGATCGAGCGTTTGCTCGACGAGGCGTTTGATGTCGCCAAAACGTTGAATGACGAGTGGCGCTTTTTGGTAATCAATGTGAATCACGACAGACAGCGGAAGCGATGGTTCGAACGCGTCTTTGGTGATGAGCGACACTTCGCTCAAGTTTTCATCGAGCCGATGTGAGCCGACTTCGTTCCGAATCCATTTCAGGATGATGTTGGTGGTCGGCACGATAATCACTTTGCCGGCGTATGTGTTGAACGCGTACTTGCCCGGCATCAGCGCCTCGCTCCACACACCGCGCTTGCCTTTTTGAACCATCTCGCCGTGCCGATATTCCTTGCCCGATAAATCCTCGCCCTGTTCGCCGGTGTACGATACAACGACGCCGACCGTGCCCACTTCGACAATCGTCTTTTTGATCATCTCGACCGTGGCGAAC
>CAZPIR010000593.1:0-2300 GCA_964586085.1 uncultured Anaerolineaceae bacterium
AAACGAATCGAGCAAGAGCTACAACAACATCGCAACCACCTGGAACAACTCGTCTAGGTGCGCACGGCCGAACTGCTCGCCGCGAACGAGCACTTGGCTCAAGAGATGCAAGAGCACAAAATCAGTCTGGCAAAGTATACGGCCTTGTTCGATGCATTTCCACTGGGCATCACCATCGTCGACCGCAACGGCAAAATCCTGGAATCCAATCGTGAAGCCGAACGGATCTTGAGCGTGCCGAAGCAGGAGCATGAACAGCGCACGATAGATGCAAACGTGTGGAAGATCATTCGTCCTGATGGGACACCGATGCCGCCGGAAGAATTTGCGAGTGTGCGTGCACTGAAAGAACAACGCCGGATTGAAAATATCGAGATGGGCATTGTCAAAAGCGACGATCCGATCACCTGGATTAATGTGACCGCCTCGCCCATCCCCGCCGAAGGACTGGGCGTTGCCGTCGTGTATGGCGACATTACGGAACGTAAGCGCACGGAAGAAAAATTGCGCAAGAGCGAACTGGGCGCGAAACAAACCAATCTGCTCCTCCGTTCGATCATGGAAAGTCCGCAAGGCGTGGTCATTTTTGCGCTTGACCAAAACTTTTGTTACACGGCTTTTACCGTGACGCACCAAACTACCATGCAAACCATCTGGGGCGTTGAAATTGAAATTGGCATGAATATGCTGGATGCGATCAGCGATCCCCGAGACCGCGCCCAAGCCCGGCATAATTTCGAGCGTGCGCTACGAGGTGAACAGTTTATCCTGACGGAAGCATATGGTGATCCGTCAAAATATCGCACCTACTACGAAAACCGCTATAGCCCCATTAAAAGTGAAACCGGTGACATCATCGCGCTGACCGTGTTCGTGATTGACATCACTGCGCGCAAACAGGTGGAAGAACAATTGCGTGAGAGCGAGGAAAGATTCCGCAGTTTGCTCGATAGTCAAACGAGCAACATCATGATGCTTGATTTTGAAGGCGTCCATCATTACGTGAATCAGGTCGGCGTTGCTTCCATGACCGGTGCCGGCACAGCGCAAGATATTCTTGGCAAGCGCTTGCACGAGCTCTATCCCCCGCACATAGCCGATTGGCAATTGAAACAAATCCGTCGGGTCATGACCACGGGACAGGGCCTGTCCGGGGATTATGAAAATACGATTGACAACCAATCCAGTTGGTGGCATCTGAACCTTCAACCGATTCGCAATGCGTCAGGTCAAGTTGTACTGGTGATGGTCAACTCGCTCAATATCACCGAGCGCAAGCGCACGGAAGTTGCGTTGCGCGAAAGTGAAGAACGGTTCCGCACACTTGCCAACACCGCGCCCGTCTTGATTTGGATGGCGGGCACAGATACCCTCTGCAATTTCTTCAATCAACCCTGGCTCGATTTTACCGGCAGAACGATGGAACAGGAATTGGGGAATGGTTGGACGGAGGGTATTCATGCTGATGACCGCCAACACTGCTTTGATATTTATCTCCACGCATTTCAGGCACGGCAACCTTTTACCATGGAATATCGTTTGCGCCGAGCCGATGGCGAGTATCGGTGGATGGTGGATCAGGGCGTGCCGCGCTTTTTACCCAATGGTAGCTTTGTCGGATATATCGGTTCGTGCTTGGATATGACCGAACGCAAGCGCATGGAAGAGACGTTGCACGAAACCAACGCGTACCTGGAAAACCTGATCAACTTTGCCAACGCGCCGATCATCGTTTGGGATCCACAATTCCGCATCACGCGCTTCAACCACGCGTTTGAATCACTGACGGGACATCGCGAAGCTGAGGTTCTCGGACAATCTTTGGAATTGTTGTTCCCGCCGGAGCTAGCCGCCAGTTCGATGGACCTGATTCGTCAGACCTTGACCGGCGAGCGCTGGGAAACGGTCGAGGTCAAGATTCTCCATCGTGATGCGTCGGTGCGAACGGTGCTGTGGAATTCGGCGACTCTGTTTGCCCCAGATGGCAAGACGCCCATCGCCACCATCGCCCAAGGGCAAGATATTACGGAACGTAAGCGGATGGAAGAGGAAGTGCGCGAAACCAACGCGTATCTGGAAAACCTGATCAACTATGCCAACGCGCCGATCATCGTTTGGGATCCGCAATTCCGTATTACGCGCTTCAACCATGCATTTGAATCACTGACGGGACATTGCGAAGCAGAGGTGCTCGGTCAATCCTTGGAGCTGTTATTCCCGCCAGAACTAGCCGCTAGTTCGATGGAACTGATTCGTCAGACCTTGACCGGCGAGCGCTGGGAAACGGTCGAGATTAAGAT
>CAZPIR010000593.1:2310-2586 GCA_964586085.1 uncultured Anaerolineaceae bacterium
GAGACGCGCGACGCGTTGCAAGCGATCATCTATGCCTCGCCCCTGGGGTTCTATGCGTTGAATAGAAATGGCCTTGTGACGATGTGGAATCCGGCCGCGGAAGAAATGTTTGGGTGGAGCGACCAAGAAGTCTTGGGGCAAATGAATCCCACCGTACCCGCCAGTAAGGAATCGGAATACCTCGCGCTACGTCAAGCGACGCTCAATGGCATGGCGTTCAGTAACCTTGATACCATGCGCCAGAAAAAAGGTGGCACCCTATTCCCAGCGAGTCTT
>CAZPIR010000594.1:0-2575 GCA_964586085.1 uncultured Anaerolineaceae bacterium
CCGGTCCCGAACGGCAACCATCCGGATCGAGGCTACCGCTTTGCGCTCCGCCAGCCGAGCAATAACCAGGCACCGCACTGGTACCGCTCAAGCAGTCGCCACCATTTGCGCCAACCCCCGATAGGCAGGAAGGACCTCCACTACCGCCAGTCCCACTGAGACAGTTAAAGCCGGCACCGTTTCCCGTTCCGCACGCCTCAAACCCAGTCGCGGATGGTCCGCTGACACAGCCCAGCGGTCCCCCGTCCGCGCGTGCGCGCGTGTTCAAATCTAGCACAACCGGTTTTTCGTACTTCATACTTGATCTCCTCAAGTTATGAATGTGTGGGCGTGACAGCCCCCACAAATCCTTTTTGCGCGAGGTCGTCCACGAACGCATTGACCTCGTCGTTCACCGAATCTGGCACCTCGGTGAAACTCGCGCGCACCTTATTCACTAGTTCGGCGAGCGTGCGTTTGCCGTCCATCTTTTTCCAAACGACGACCCCGATGGGATTGACGCCAACGGCATCCGCCGTATCGGGGTTGAATAAAACAGCCCAGTCGTCAAACTCTTCGCGCAAAACGACGAGTGGATTGACGATGGGCTTGTCTGTGCTGTTCATAATCATTCTCCATGTCGGGCAGAGTCTATTAAAATATTATTAAAAACACTATACTCGGATAATTCCAGAATGCAAAATCCGAGCCGGCATTTGCCGGCTCGGATTGCGGATGTGATTTGGGTGCGGGATTATTTGCCGCGCAAGAACAACAAGAATGCGAGCAAACGAATGCTCGCGCTCACGAGCAGTGCGCCGCTCAATCCAATGTGATCGGCGAGCATGGTGCCGACGAGTGGGGAAGCAATCGTGGACATGTGTTGCAAACTCTGCGCGATAGAGACGAACGTCGCGCTGTACTGCGCGGGAAATGTTTTGAGCAGTTCGTCGAAAAAAACCAGGTCGAGACCGGCTTGGAAAATACCGGCAATGCCGGCGTAAACCGCAATCATTTGCACATCGGTGGTGAACGCAGTGAGCGCGGGATACAAGGTCAAGCCGAACGTGGTCCACAACAACACAAAACGACTGCCGCGTTGTTTCGATTGGCGCGTCCACCACAAATAGCCGATCAACAAAATCGCGTTCTGCGCGGTGTTGATAATGCCGATCCACGCATCGCTCGCGTGCACCTCGCGCACAAAGTACAACGGAAAAATCGGCGTGGCGAGTGCCGTGCCGGAAAAGAAAATGAATCGCTTGAACATGAATGACGTGAACGCCGGTTGTCCGCGAATCAACGCGACGAATCCGCGCAAGCGTTCGCGCACCGATTGTCCGACTGCGCGCGGCGGCAGTTCCTGGTCGGGTAGTTCGATGCGACTCGAAAAATAAAAACTGATCAAGGCGCCGAGCGACAAGCCGATGAACACAACTTGATAGTTGAACGGAAACGCGATGCGGTCGAGGACTTGCCCGGCAATCGCAATTGTCACGGCGGCAGTGATGCCAATGACCGACCAGCGTCGGCTCATCAGTTCGTAACGTCCTTTGGGTCCGGCGACGCCGTTCATCACGACCGAAAAACACACGTTGACGATGATTTGCGGCAACGTCACGAGCGCCCACAGCACCAGCGTTGCGGTGACAAGCTGCTCATTCGGCAAAAAGAATGGCAGGATGCCGGTGAGTGCGTACGTCGAAAGCACGACGGCGCGCGCGCCGGAAAACCAAGGCACGACTTGGCGGCGCGTTTGAATGAATCGCCCAACCAGGATGGCAAAGAATAATCCGGTGACTGCCGGCATGGCAGTGAGCAGACCGACTTGCAAGTTGGTTGCGCCGAGCCGCGCGAGAAAGACCGGCAGGTAGGGTGAAGCCGCGCTCGCGATGGCAACACCGGCGCCGTCAATCACGACATTCCTGAAATTTTGTTTTTGTTTGGGAGTGGCACCTTCGGGTGCGATGTCAAAACGAGGTAAACGCATAGGTTTGCAGTTTTCTCCATTCCATTTGTTCTAAAATCGAATGGAGGGAATACCGAGAAATCAAAGCTGGCTAGTCTCGTTCCAATTATCCAGTAACGCGCGATAACTGGGATCGTCGTACCGATTTGGCGCGAACGCGCGTGCATAGCCCGGCAATGAGTTACCCAAGACGTGATTCGCGAGCAATTCGCCGGACGCGCACGAAGCCATCACGCCAAAGCCGGAAAGCGCGCCGATGACGTACGCGCCGCGCACCGGCAATGCGCCAATCAGCGGACGATTCTCTTTTGTCTTGGTGTAATAGCCGCCATCCACCCAGGGTTTGGGTGGGCGATCAAAATACTTTTCGAGTGCCGGCAATAAACGTGCCATGCCGCGTAAAACAATTTGCGGATACAACTCGTCGAACTGAATCGGAAATTTTTCTACGACAGCTGGCGTGTGATACGCCCATAACATCAACGCGGTTTTACTTGACGCGCCGCCTTCCGGGCGTGTGTGTGCGCCCGCCGGAAATTCAGCGAGCAAATCGTTCAACCCGGCTTCTGCCAGCATGGCGCGCTCGTCGTCGCTCCGGTGGCCCCACTCGCAGGGGGCCGGCTGCTC